>RGEC01000233.1 GCA_009918425.1 Bacteroidota bacterium | reverse complement strand
GAGATTTCCCTTTTTGTGTTCACTTCCTCTGCCCACCGCCGAGCTGCTATTGAGGCATGCGATTATCTGGTAGAACGGATTAAAAAAGAAGTTCAGGTTTGGGGCAAGGAAATCCTGGAATCGGGAGAAATAGTATGGAAACAGCCCGGTTAAAGACTCCCACTATACACATTGAATCGGTTTTCGCGCAGGAATCCGATGAGGGTAATGCCAAATTCCTGAGCGCATGCTACTGCCAGACTGCTGGGAGCACCGACGGCGCATACGAAGGAAATGCCCGCCATACCTGCTTTTTGCATTAACTCAAAACTGGCCCTTCCGCTGAGTAAAAGAATGTGTTCATCCAGTGGGGTTTTTTCATCCATGAGCGCCCTTCCTATGAGTTTATCCAGGGCGTTGTGCCTGCCTACATCTTCTCGCAGATAAAGCAAATGGCCTTCGGTATCAAACAAACCGGATGCATGCAGGCCACCGGTGGTTTCAAAGGTTTGTTGCTGTTCTCTTAGGGTTTTCGGCAACGATAAAATCACTTCGGGCGACAGTTTTTGAAACTTTTTTCCGGACTTTTCAGGCATCTGCGTTTTTACCGAATCCAGGCTGCTTTTGCCGCAAACTCCACAACTGCTTGTGGTGTAAAAATTACGCTGCAGTTGGGATGGATTGAACTGTAAATCAGGACTTAACGAAACCAATATATAATTGCTGCTTATTCCCGGCAAGGTTTGAGCGTGTTTTGCCGATAAAACATCTTTTTTGTTATGAATAATTCCCTCGGTAAATAAAAATCCCACAGCCAGTTCTTCATCATTGCCCGGTGTGCGCATGGTAATGCTGAGCGACTGAGTATTGCGGCTTCCTTCGGGTCCGTATTCTACCCGGATTTCCAGCGGTTCTTCCACGGAAACAGCATCGGTTGTTTTGGTGAGTTGGCCATTTTCAAACCTTTGTAAGTCTATATGTTGCTGTTTCTCATTCATGTTTGCGGGTAAAAATGGCATCCCTTTCTTCCGGGGTGTCTGCGCTTTTCAAAACTAACGCATTGGGTTCATCCAAAAAACAGGCCTGACTTTGCTTAATAAATCGGGAAAGGGAATCATTTCCGCTGTTATAAAAATTAAGCAGCTTCTTGGCTGCAGAATGCCCATAAATCGCAATTAATGGCTCTGCCATGCCCGATTCGGGGTGTTTAAAGCAAATAACATCAAATGTGTTTTTTTCGGCGTTTAACAGCCTTAAAATGTGTTCTTTTCCCAGATTGGGGTAATCACAACCCAGCAATAACCACCGATCTTCAAATGCCTGAAAAGCGGACAGCAAGCCGGAAATCGGGCCATGCCCGGCAAAGTCAGGGTGGTCGGGAATTACGGGCAGATCTGCAAACAGCAATTTTTGTTCTTCTCGGCAACTCACAAATGCTTCAAGTTGCAGGGATTGTGCCAAGCCAAACAAATAATGAACCTGCGGCAAACCATGATAATTCAGCAAACCTTTGGGCTGTCCCATTCTGCGACTTTCGCCGCCTGCCAATATCAAAACCCTTGTTTGCACAAGGCAAAGTTAATTCCCTGAAACGTTTTCAAATCCCGCCCTTGCATGATATTTTTGAAGCATTGCTCACCGACAGTTTTCAGCGGCCCCATCAGTATCTGCGCATTTCTCTCACCGATGCCTGCAACCTGCGTTGCTTTTACTGTATGCCCGATGAAGATTCCCATTGTACACCCCATCATCAGCTCATGCAGACCAATGAGATTCTTTCGCTGGCAAAAACATTTGTTGGTCTGGGTGTAAACAAAATTCGGCTGACCGGAGGCGAACCGCTTGTGCGTAAAGAGTTTCCGGAAATTCTGAAGGCATTGTCTGAATTACCGGTGCAATTAACCCTTACCAGCAATGGTGTTTTTTTGGATAAATACCTCGATTTACTGAAACAAAGTGGTGTTCGAAGCATCAATATTAGTTTAGATACATTGGAGAGGGAGAAATTCATTTTATTGACGAAAAGAGACAATCTAGATATAGTTAAAGCCAATATCAATAAAGCAATTGAGTATGGTTTTCATGTGAAAGTGAACATGGTAGTGATGCGCGGCATCAATGAAAATGAACTTTGCGATTTTGCAGCATGGAGCGTGAATATGCCCCTGCATATACGATTTATTGAATTTATGCCCTTCACGGGCAATCAGTGGCACCATGATAAAGTATACACGAGGGATGAAATATTGCACACACTGGCCGGAAAGTTTGATTTCATACCCCTGGCTAAGGAGCCTCACGATACCGCTCACAAATACTTTGTAAAAGGGGCAAAGGGCAGTTTTGCCATCATAAGCACCATGAGCCATCCCTTTTGCGGAGACTGCAATCGCCTGAGGCTAACTGCCGATGGGAAAATGCGCAATTGTCTTTTTGCCACCCACGAAACCGACCTGCTCTATGCCTTGCGCAGCGGACAATCCATCGAGCCGCTCATTGTCGAAAACCTGAAACAAAAAAGCCAAAAGCTCGGCGGACAATTTGATGAACATTTCGAGAAAATACAGCCCGAAACCCTGCAAAACCGCAGCATGATAGCCATTGGAGGATGATTACAACAGAAAAAGCTGCCGAACTGCTTGGGGAAAACCCATTGAAGCTTAAGCCTAAGACAATTCCGCTGTGGGAAGCCGCAGGTAGCATTTTGGCTGATCCTACTCTGGCCAATGTGGCCGTTTAAAGTGTTGCTTGAACTTTGAGTTGGATACGTATATGGACGCCTTGTCGGTATTCCCAGACCATGCCGACCATCTTGAAACCCAAAAGGGTGTAGCTCACTTGCAGAAGAGAGATATTTTTAGGAACCTGATGTGGTACAGCTTTTCTGATAACAATAAGCAATATCCATTAGCTATAACTCGTGTAAAGGAAATCATCAAGCTCAATAAAATGGGCCAAAAGGTGGAAGATTTGCAACCAGTAGAGCTTGAGGTTAAATTGGATAAACATGCAGAACCTACTAATATGGGTTATGTAAATGATGTAGGCCAAATAACACTCAAAAATTTAGAAAA
>RGEC01000232.1 GCA_009918425.1 Bacteroidota bacterium | reverse complement strand
CAGCTGCTGTTCCCGCTGCGGTCCTTCCAGCAAGGATTCCAAGTGCGCAGCTATTTTCGCCGCATTAAAATCACCCTGAATTAATTCAGGCACCGCAGGTTTATTCAATATCAGATTTACCAGCGATATGTACGGCACTTTAATCACCCGCTTGCCTATCAAATAGGTCAAGGCTGCCACCCGATAGCATACTACCTGCGGAATTTTCAGCAGGGCCGTTTCCAGTGTGGCAGTGCCGCTGGTTACCACCGCAGCATGGCTTTGTAATAACACTTCGTAGGTTTTTCCCTCGCACAATTGCATATTTTCAGGCAAGGCAAAACGGCCATAAAAATCCTTACCAAAACTGGGCGCCAAAGCCACACTGAAATTCCAGTCCGGTTTCATCGCTGCCAGTTCCATCATTATGGGCATGGCATTCTGAATTTCATTAGCCCTGCTGCCGGGCAACAAAGCAATATTAATTTTATTATCGGTATATACCGATTTAGTAGATATATCGATGTTTCTGGCCGCAATTTCATCTAAAATAGGGTTGCCTACGTATTCCGCATCTACCCCATGTTTTTTGAAAAATTCGGGTTCAAACGGCAAAATAGAATACAGCTTATCTACGTTTTCCCGAATGGCCTTCACCCTGCCTGTATTCCAGGCCCATACCTTGGGCGCAATATAGTAGTGCACCGGAATGCCCGCCCTATGCGCAAATTTGGCCAGCCGCATGTTAAATCCCGGATTATCAATCAGCACCAGCACATCGGGTTTGCTCTCCAGTATATCCTTTTCGGCCTGTTTCAAAAACCTGCGTATGCTGCGTATATTTTTGATCACCTCCCACAGTCCCATAAAGGCCCGCTCGCGGTAATGCGAAACCAGCTCCCCTCCTGCCTGCTGCATCAAATCACCTCCCCAGCAGCGAATATGCGCCTCCGGATCGAGGTTTTTTATTGCTTTAATCAGATTGGCTCCGTGCAAATCACCACTGGCTTCCCCTGCCACCAGGTAATATGTATGGGACCGACTCATGTAAACCAGTTCAGATCAATAATTATCGTCCAAAGGGCATTCAGAATGGTAGCCACAAGCCAGCCACGTCCAAAATTGAGCAATTTGGGATTGCGCATAATGAGAAAGAAAATGCCAATGTTGGCAGCTACGCCCACCTGATAATAGGTATTGTAAAATCCTTCTCCGTGCAGAATCGCGTAAATGATAGTTTGAAACTGTATGCCCTGCGCCATGGCAATCCAGCCTGCCACCAGCATGGGCAGCATGGCTGCTATGAGCAAACCGCTTACCAGCTGAATAATCCTATCCATTCAAATCCCAGTTATTAAGTGTACCGATGCGCTGATGATCGGTTAAATCAAACATGGTGGGAACTACCGAAATATATCCGTTTTGCAATGCCCATTCATCCGTATCCTGTCCGTGATCCATGTTCACAAATTTACCGGTCATCCAGTAATAGGTTCTGCCAAAGGGATCGGTGCGCTGATCAAAATCTTCTTTCCACTTGGCCTGTGCCTGCCGGCAAATCTTGATTCCTTTGATAACGCCGTCATCGGGCTTGGGGATATTTACATTCAACAAGGTGCCATAGGGCAAATCGTTGTTCAGCACATTCTCGGCAATCTTTTTAATAAAGGGTTTGGCAGGAATAAAATCGGCATCCCAGCTGTAATCACAAAGCGAAAAACCGATGGCCTTCATTCCATCGATGGCTCCTTCCATGGCGGCACTCATGGTGCCGGAATAAATCACGTTAATGCTGCTGTTGCTCCCATGGTTAATGCCGGAAACCATCAGATCGGGTTTGCGGGGCAATATCTTGTCGATGGCAATTTTTACGCAATCCACCGGAGTGCCGCTGCATTGCCATGCTTCCACTCCCTGAAATAGTTCCACTTTGGTAAGCCTTATCGGCTGATTGATGGTAATGGCATGCCCCATGGCACTCTGGGGTTTATCGGGGGCTACCACCATCACTTCGCCCAGTTCCAGCATGGTTTCTACCAGTGCAGAAATACCGGGAGAGGTAATTCCATCATCATTACTGATTAAAATCAGGGGTTTTGTCATGCTGCAAAATTCGGTGTTTTATATGGCACAATTGATACGTTTTTTCAAACTTACACCATCTTCTGCGTGCGTTACATGCGTATATTTGCACACATGCAGGATAAATACGGTTTACGCGGTGTTTCCAGCCAAAAGGAAGATGTGCACAACGCCATACGCCACGTAGACAAAGGCCTTTACCCCAAAGCTTTCTGCAAAGTAATTCCCGATTTGCTGGGCAACGACCCTGAGTATTGCAACATCATGCATGCCGATGGTGCCGGCACCAAAAGCAGCCTGGCCTATCTCTACTGGCGCGAAACCGGCGACATGAGCGTGTGGAAAGGCATTGCGCAGGATGCCATCGTCATGAACACCGACGACCTACTCTGCGTGGGCGTTACCGGCCCATTCCTGCTAAGCAGCACCATTGGCCGAAACAAAAACCTGATTCCGGGTGAAGTGATTGCCGCCATCATCAACGGCACAGAGGAATTTTGCGCCAACATGCGCGACATGGGCATTGAAATCTACACCACCGGCGGCGAAACTGCCGATGTGGGTGATCTGGTGCGCACCGTTATTGTAGATTCAACATTAACTGCCAGAGCCAAACGCAGCGATATTATCAGCAACCATACCATTGCCCCAGGGCAGGTGATTGTGGGCTTTGCCTCCTACGGACAAACCACCTACGAAACCGAATACAACGGCGGCATGGGCAGCAATGGCCTCACCAGCGCAAGGCACGATGTTTTCAGCAGTATATACCGCGAAAAGTATCCGGAATCCTACGACTGGAGATATACACCGATGAAAAATCGGCTGAAACCATGATGGATATAGCTAAATCGTATCATATCGATAGCCGGATAATCGGATATACCGAGGCATCGGACAAAAAATCCATCACCATTTCAGGTGAATGGGGCGAATTGCGGTAGAGATAATGGTGTTGCGGTAGAGACGCACAATTGTGCGTCTCTACCGCAA
>RGEC01000231.1 GCA_009918425.1 Bacteroidota bacterium | reverse complement strand
CTTTGGATTGTTTTCGGTATGCAGTGCCGGAGCTGTCCTGTTTCTCAGGCTTGCCCGAATGTACGGTCTTCATGACCATCCGAGTGGCAGGAGTTCACATTGGAAGCCTACTGTTACCGGAATGGGCCTCATTATTACACTTGCATTCATTACTTATCTTTTTTGGCATCCATACTTTCTGCCCGAGTATTTTGTTGCCGGGTTTTTTATCATAACTGCTGTGAGTTTTCTGGATGATTTGTTATTTCTGAAGCATTCTTTCAGGCTGGTGGTGCAAATGATAACCATGGGTATGCTGATGGCGCAGATGCCCTACAATAGCTTGGGAGCCGAAGCTATACCCATTTATCTGGCATCATTTATCTTTGGAATTGGGGTTCTCAATGCCTATAATTTTATGGATGGAGTGAATGGTATGCTCACACTGCATGCGCTGTTGGTTTTTAGCGGGCTTTACTATCTTAATGAAAACATTACCGATTTGCAAGGGCACGCCATAGCATTCACTGATTCCAATTTTATACTAAGTATTATTATTCCGCTGGCAATATTTGGATTTTTCAATATTCGCAGATCTGCCATTGCATTTATGGGGGATGTAGGCAGTATGTCCATAGCCTTCATTACAGTGTATCTCATTTATTCCTTGATTTTTAAAACAGGCAATTATATGTATCTGCTTATGTTCAGCGTGTTTGGAGCAGATGCTGCATTAACAGTGCTATACAAACTTCTTTTGGGCGAAAATATCTTTGTTCCGCACCGCGATTTTCTTTTCAAAAAGTTGGTTCATCTTGGTAAATGGTCACATTTAAAGGTAAGCTTCGCTTATTTTGGTCTTCAGGCGGCAATAAATCTCATTGTGATTGGATTATTTCCAAGCTGTCCTAAACTTAGTACACAAATCTCGGCCCTTTTCATAGGTTGTTTGTTTCTCATAGGTCTGTACATTTATGTACAATCGCGTTTTCCAAGAAGCAGTGCCCGGAAATTAAAAGATTAGCCGGACTGCAGCGAAAAATATGATCTGTATAATGAGGAGCGAAGTGGCAATGGCATTTCGCTCGGGTTTGGCCAACCAAAGATACATCCGAATTAATATAAAGGAACATAAAAACCAGGCTATATAATTTTGTAAGGGTATAATCCCTTTATCCCAACGCCACATATACATCGAAACGGCTCCGGGTTCCATAATAAAATCATAAAATGTCATAATGGCTGCCCCGGAAAGTGCAATACCCCATGCATTGCCTATTCTGCCTGAGAGTGCAGAAACCGCAAAGAAAACCAGCATAGCCCAATTTATCCCAATCATGTAGGGAATTCCTTGCCATCCCGGCCCTAGGGTCTTGCCATAATGGTAGTTGCCAAAAATCAGGCCTGTATGCACACCTGCATATTCTATAAAAAATCCGCACAGGCCAACGCATATAAGGCCAATGAACAGGCCTCCATTCCATTTTTTTAGAAAAATCAACGGAACCAGAAGTGATAATGCGAGGTTTATAGGCGTCAACCCTATAATATGAGGCCGGGTTGCGGTAAAATATAGACCGGATAAGCCTACGGCATATATAATTGCAGCAATTCCAACTACCCTTTTTTCAGCGGCTTGCATGGTGTTTTTTGATAATAATGTCGCTTGCAATATTACCACCTAAAATGCACAATGGGATACCGCCGCCAGGATGAACACTGCCACCACAGAAATATAATCCTTTGATTTTGCTTGAAAAATTGGCTTGACGAAAAAATGCCGACATCAGGTTATTGCTACTGCTTCCGTAAAGTGAGCCAAAGGTACTGCCCGTCAGTGTTTCAATTCGTACTGGATCAAGATATTCTTCAAATTCGATGCTATCTTCAATATTGCAGGATAGCGCAGAATTTATCTTTTGAATAATGAATTTTCGGGCCTGCTTTCGCAGGTCTTCCCAGTTTTGTCCGCGGTTTGCCGGGGTGTTAATCATTACAAACCAGTTTTCACAATCTTTTGGCGCATCTCCGGGCTCAAATTTACTGCTTATGTTGATGTAAACAGTTGGGTCTTCATCGATGCTGCCATTTTCAAAAATGTTTTGAAATTCACGCTTGTAATCGCCGCTGAATAAAATGTTATGTAAATCCAGCTTAGGGAACTGACCACGTATTCCCCAGTAAAAAATCAGTGCAGAACTGCTGGGCTCAGATTTTTTAATTTTTACTGGCAAGGGAAGATTAAGCAGTTTATAGGTTAACCTCACATCGAGGTTGGATAATACAAGGTCTGCAGGATGCATCATGCCATTCGCAATCAAACCTGTAATTTTATTTTTTTCGGTGCAAATGGCCGAAACAAACTGGTTAAAATGAAATGTAACACCTAACTGCGTTGCGCGTTTCTGCAGTGCCCTTGCGATGGAAACCATACCGCCTTTGGGAATAAATGCACCAATTCCCATTTCAAGGTGCGGTATCACATTGAGTGTAGATGGGGCTTTCCAGGGGTTAGAACCATTGTAAGTGGCATAGCGGTCAAATAATTGAATTAAATTTTTACTGCGAAACCTGTTGCAGTTGGCAGTATGCATACTTTTATTTATTCCAATCTTTGGAAGGTTAAGAATGCCTCTTAAACCATATTTGTGTGTATATGTGCTAAGTCGGTGTAAGCTTTTCTCCAGAAAAACAGGTGCAGTTATTTTGTACAAATATTCGCTGTGTTTTAAATGTTTACGAATAGCTTTAGCATCATCATTAAAGTGTTTTGAAGCATTGCTGATAAATGTTTCCGGTTCAGACGGACATGCAAAAAATGTCCCGTCTGAAAAGAAATAATGGCAAAGTATATGGAGCTTTTGGTATTCAAATGGAATTTCATTGTTCAGTAATCTTTCAACGTAATGCGGCATGGTGAATAGGGATGGACCGGCATCAAACCGAAAACCGGCACCTTTAATTTCGGTCATTTTACCGCCGGCTTCTGATTTCTGTTCAAAAACATGCACATCAAAGCCGACCTGCGCCAATCTGATGGACGCTGCCAGGCTGCCAATTCCAGCGCCAGCAATACAAAT
>RGEC01000024.1 GCA_009918425.1 Bacteroidota bacterium | reverse complement strand
CTACGGAATCATCCCGATTTTGGGACTGCAAAATTACGGATTGCTTTGGGTTATCCCAAACCTTTTTTAAAAATTTTTACGATATGTATAGTGCACTTTTGCCGTGTAAGCTCCTAAAGAGGCCAGCATACTCAGCATTTTGGGGTTGAAGTCTCCTATCCATGCCAATTCTGCAACTGTAATCTGCGGGTTTCTTTTCAGATTCTCATAAACCGTCATTATCATACCGGTTTCTATGCCCAGATTCTGAAAATCGGGCACTACCCCGAACACAATTCCCCTTACTTTATTGATGCTGCGGCGCAACCACAGAAAACGAAGCATGTTCAGTAAAGACAATTTACCGCCAAAATGCCTGAACACCTGATTTACCTCGAGAATACTCACATAAAACCCGATGGGCCTGTCATCGGCATAAGCAAAAACAGCGAAATCTGCGGGCAAGACAGGCTTTACTTTTTTTAATCTGGCCATCATTTTTTCAATGGTCAGGGGTTTGAAATCTTCGTGATGTGCCCAGGCTTCGTTGTAAATGCGCACAAAATCTGCAGAGAACTTATCCAGCCGGCTGTAATCCAGACTCACAAATCGATATCGGGGATTGGACAACACCCTGCCTGCCAACTTACCAAATCGTTCTACGTTAAAGACATCATTGGTAATATCGCAGGTTTTTTGCTCAAATATTTTTTCAAAACCATAATCCTCAAAAAATCCACGATAGTATTGTGGTTGATACGCCTCGCGGTAACTCGGATAGGAATGCCTTTCCACCAGTAAGCCCCAGAAGCTGTCTCTATCACCGAAATTTACAGGCCCATCCATATAGGTCAGGCCTTTTTCTTGCAACCATTTTTTACAGGCGTCAAACAACAGATTGGCTGCATCCTGATTTTCAATGCACTCAAAAAATCCCATACCGCCCATGCGTTCACCATTGTTTTTGGATTGGTAAAATGCCGCTACCCTGCCTATGGATTTATTTCCATCGAACAGCACCCAGCGAATCACATCCCCACCCTCAAATGCAGCATTCTGCTTTCTGTCAAAGACCTCTTCAATGTCTTTGGCAATGGGTTGTATGTAATCAGCATCATTTTTATAAACAAGTTTGGCCACAGCATGAAAGTCGGAAACCGATGCCTGATCTGGTACTTGTTTTAGGGTGAACACGTTGCAAATTTAGTGAACGAAAGGCAGTTTATCTTTCATCGGTTTCAAGCGAAATCTTCTCATCCCCTTTCTGGTAAAGCATATAGGTGAGTATAAACTGAAACATTTCATCTCCGGCGCGCATGCTGGCACCGCCGTATTCCAGTCGCTCTCCTACCCTTTTTGGGGGCCTGTTGGGGTTGTTGGGATTGGCCAAAGTATTGTCAAATTCGGCCTCGGATATAATCCATGTACCTGCAGGCAAGTGCACAGGATTTTTGAATGTATAGAAATACTGCCACCTAAAATCCCATTTTGGAATGGAAATGAGCTTGACAGTATCGCCATTGGGTTTTATGGCATAGCCTTTTATGCTTTTGCCAAGCATATGCAGATGGGGGTTCACGGTGAGTAATGAAATGTCTGCATCCACTTGAAAACGGGTACTATGGCGGCTTCGGGTATTAGGCTCAATCTGAAGTGGTGGCGAAATCCGGCTTACACCGTTGGTACCGAGCATCAGTTCTCGGGTTTCGCGGGCAGGGGGTTTATCGGTAAAAAACAGATTGATGTAGCTTTTATCAGTGGTTTTGCGGTTTCCGGGACCATAATGCAAATCGTTTCCTACTATCGTAAACATCTTTGTCAGTCTAAATATTCCGATTCCATTCGGATACGCTGTTGCCTGCACACCGGGAAGATAATTCACAGCACTGTGCAGCCTGTAGGGCTTACTGTCATTATCGTTCAATAAATCCAGTTTAATAAAATCACTGTCGTATTCACCGGAAGTGATTTCCATATTTAAAGGTGGCTTTGCGTGGTTCTTTTTGGCTCCGGGTTCGTACATCAGAATGTGCCCGTTGAAATGATGAACCAAATTGGGTTCACCTGCCACAAATTCAATGGCTCTCACCCAGGTGTCGCGGGGCAGCAGACCGGGAATTTTAACCAGAAAAAAACGGTCCTGAAGATTGGGCAACAATGCAACGGGTTCCAGGGGCAATACCATATCGGGCTTACCAATGTTACTGCGCCATGCAGGGGCTTTCCACTGCAGGTAAATTCCGTCTTTACCTGTAGCACAGCCCTGATCAACCCATCTTTTAATGGTTGCAATTTCTGCATCACTAAGATACTTTTCCCCCACAAAATGAGAATAAGATGGATCTGCAGGCCATGGTGGCATATAGCGCTTTTCGGTTACCTTGGCTATGGTTTTGGCTTTGCCCCTCACCTGTCCATATGATGTAAGCGGAAACGGCGCTGCACCGCTATCGCGATGGCATGGACTGCAGTTTTTAAAAATAATAGGCGCAATATGTTCTGCAAAGGTGGGTTTATCCGGAACACCCTCTTTCGGTTTGTTGCTACAATTTGCGAGCAATAAACCTGCCAAAAGTCCTACAAAAACCAAACAAACCCGCATTCTGCTGCAAAGGTAAAAAATCACTCGATAAAACAGCCTACAGGTTTGGTTTCGGCAACAGCGGGATTTTGTCCTTTGCATAAGGCGCTCAAGGCATCCTTGAGATAGTGTGCAGTAGCAAACTGCCTTTTTTTACCCGTATCATATGACCAGTTGTCAATGGCACCGTGATACCATACGTGATTGCTGCTATCCACCACAAAAACTTCGGGAGTTACAGAAGCATCGAAAATATCGGCAATGTACCGCAAATCCTTTCCTGCACTATATTCCAGTGGTAAAAAATAACTACTATCGGTTGCCTTATCCGCATCGGTTCTTAGCCCCACAAACAGAAAACGGGGATCCTGTGCATATTCGGCCCGCAAGGAATCCATAAGAGGCTTATAGTTATTGCAGAGCGGACAATCCTTGCTGAGAAAAAAAATCACATTGAACATGGCAGGTTTTTCTATATCAAGTGCAGAATTGTGTAATCGGTGAACAGTCGTTTTCTGATTTATATTACCACCGCTGTCTTTTACATTCAAAAAATATGCAATCAGACCTCGGTATCCGCTTACAGCAGCCATTGCTACCAGTATAAACAACAGCGAAATATTCAGCCATTGCATTTTTGTAAGTCGCAATTTACCCATGGCTTATTTCATAACCTGGAAAGCTTTCACAAACTTCACACCCAGGTTGCGGTTGGGCGGAATATAGTCCTTCCATTTGTCGTTATTCTTCATGCGTTCCTCCATACCTGCCCACAAAGTGCTCCATACGATTTCGCCCGTTCCGGTACGCATCATTTCGCACATATCCTTCAGTAGCTCATTATTTACAGTCCAGGTTCCTATTTGTTTGCTGCTCACAATCTGAGCGTCAGAGGCATTTTCCAGCACCCTGCTTATATTTTGATAACCGCCGCAGCTGCCTAACACGGCCACTTTGGTATTGCTGGTAAGCACTTCAATAGTGGTTTGGAGGTGATAACTATGACCGCGATGCACAACGATATCAGGATAACGCTTTTCTTTTTCGAACAGCGCCATAAGATTTGCCAGGCCTTTTTCAGCGCTGGGTTTGTTCATATATAAAATAATTTTTTTACCCTCTACACTCTCTATTTTCAGATAATCTTCGGTTTCAAAAAGTTTATAGTACTTATCCGATGAAAACTTAGCCTTAAAGGATTTGAAAGCTGCATTTCCATCTTCATCATCATAAAAAATGTGCTGTTGCACATTTTTTCCATCCGGAAACATCAAATCTGCCTCCACACGGGTGAGTTCGGGCACTTTGTATTTCACGGAAATTCCGGTAACCAGCACCGGATTCTTTCCCGCCAGCTTATACAGCAACCCATAAATCTTCATACCGTAGCGGTTATCGGCCAGGTAACAGCGTCTCAGATCTTTGTGGATGCGTGCGATCATTTTCTCCCGTATCAGCGAATCGGATAAAGAGCCGAAGATATCAGCCACTTCTACCGCCGGTCCAAGGTTTCCTCCGGTAAGATCCAGGTGTTTTACGATTTCATTGATAAACTGTTCCTGTTCCGCAGCCGACATGGTATTAAGCACAGTCTGTAAGGTATTGTATCCGGCACAGGTTTGCACAAAGGTCCTGAAGCGGTTAAATCCCATTTTACTGAAAAACACATACATACTGCTATCGGATCGGCGCTGCATCATGCGTTTAAACAAGCCCAGAAATGTGCTGGTGAAAATTTCATCGCGGCTGTAAACCATTAGGTTATACAACTCTTCTGCACTCAGGTTTTCGGCCAGTTTAAAACGAATTTTTTCATTTTTCTCGTCGTGCAATAAGTTAATTTTTCGAATTACCTGTATGCTGTGGTGGTTCAATTCGGCATCTACAGAGTAACTGCCTAATATATTGGGGTTTCGCCTCAGCGAACAAAGACGGGTAAACCAGGCATCCTCATCTCTGGCAAGTGATTCACTTTGTGCAACGGTCAATTCGCCATGATAAACCAAGTGTATATTGGTGTAGCTGCTGCTGCTTCTTCCATATGCGCGATAAATATCGTAAAGCATCTGCACGACGGAATCTTTGCTGCTTATAAGTATATTATTTACCGGATGCAGGGTTCCAATAAACTGTTTAATGGCGTTTGGATCGTTTTTGGCAACAGTTTCCAGCACTTCAAGCACCCATTTTTCGCGCTGGTAATCTGCGTGTTTGGTGAGAACATCATATGGGCGTTTGGCAGCAGCAAAAAGCAATACTTCGGCTGCTGAAGCGCGTTTTACGAAATATGGAATAACCTCCAGTGCCACGAAAAGATTGTTTTTCAGCAGCTCCTTATCCTTTTGCGCTCCCTGATTTCTGGCCAATTCCAGGATGGTTGTATAATACTGGTCATAATAACCCAAAAACCTTACTGTTCCGGCATTTACCCCCTGCAGAGAACTGATTAACTGAAGATAAAAAGGCTCATACTCTTTTTGGGGAAAACTGCTTTTTTCCAATGCCGCCTGAATCTGGTCTATGCGGTTAAAATAAATTTGCCGTGCCCGATCGAACTGCGCCCGCGATGCATAGCCTGCACTGGTATCGTCTTTTCCGTCCAATAAATCGATACGCTGTTGCTCTACATCACAGCGCTTTGCCAATACGTCTTTTTTCTGAGCAGAAGCCCGAATGTTGAAAGCTAAGGCAATGAAGACAAGTGCGGTGCGCAAAAATGCCACAGAACAATACCTGCCGCTACGGAAACGTTGAGCGAATGCTTGGTGCCTGCCTGTGGAATTTCTATACATGCGTTGCAAAGTTCCAAAACTTCTGATTGAATACCATCAATTTCATTGCCAAAAATAACGGCTATAGGTTGATTTGGCATAACAAACTGCTGCAAAGGCTGTGACTGTGTGGTTTGCTCCACACCAATTACATAGTACCCATCCTGTTTTAGAGCCCGCACAGCATTTCCCGTATCCGTAAAATAATCCCATGCCACAGAACGGTCGGCGCCAAGAGCCGTTTTGGTAATATCGCGATGGGGCGGTTGGGCTGTGATGCCGCACAGCAAGAGTTTTTCGCAGCGAAAAGCATCGGCGGTACGAAAAAACGAACCCACATTGTGCATACTCCGGATATTATCCAGCACTGCTACAAACGGCAGTTTGGCAGATAGTCGGAAATCTTCTGTGCTCAGGCGGTTCAGCTCCTGCAAACGCAATTTTCTCATGAAAAGTATGCTGCAAAGATGAGGTGAAACGACCAAAAAACAGGACTTTATTGAAAAACCCAAACTTCTATTTGAAAAACCCAAACATTTTGTTATCTTTGCACCCCAATTCTTAAGAATCATGAACCCGATTGTTAAATCCATCACAAGCGAGTATTTGCGCAACGATATTCCTGATTTTAAAGCCGGTGACCGTGTTACCGTTCACTACAAAATCAAAGAAGGAAACAAAGAGCGTATTCAGCAGTTTCAGGGCGATGTAATCCAGCGCAGAAACAGCGGTGTGGAAGAAACATTCACCGTTCGCAAGATTTCAAACGGCGTAGGTGTAGAGCGTATCTTCCCTGTTAACAGTCCATTCATCGACAAAATTGAGGTTAACCGCCGCGGTAAAGTTCGCCGTGCAAGAATTTTCTATCTGCGCAAGCAAATCGGTAAGGCAGCCCGTATCAAGGAAAGAAGGGTGTAATCACTACCTGAACAAACATATAAGGCCCGGTTTATCCGGGTCTTTTTTTATGGAACTATCCGGTACCAGCCGACGTTGCCCACTTTTTTCTCGAGTTTGAGCTTATACCCCGGTGTGTATCTGTGACGGGAATCATTCAATAACGCAGGCTGATCCGTCACAAAACCAACTGCGCCCCTATCGCAATACTGAGAAAGTGTGATAGAAGTTTCTATAGCTGTATCCCAGGGAAATCCTTTGGTTCCTGTGTAGTAAAAATACACACAACCGCTTTTGTCTGGACCAACAATCCATCTTTCGGAAGTATCATTTCCTGCCCTGAGTTTCTCAGCCGTAGAGGGATTTACAAATTCTTCGGGAATCCTGTAGGTTCCGTGCATCCAGTTGTTCGGTGCAATTCTAACCCAGGCCCATATCGGTGCCATTACCACAATTAAAACCCAGGGAGCAAAACGGGAATGCATAATTAATCCGGCCCCCCGTGCCACAACAAAAGCCAGCAGCGGCATAAATACAATAGCATAATAACCGTGATGAATAAACTGATACTGTACCGGAAAATAAAACAGCAGACAACCCACACCATAAGCCATTACGGGCAAAAATCGCATCCAAACCGCTTTGCTTTTATAAATACCAACCAAAAGAAATGGCAAAAAGACGTAACCAACCCAGGTTTCGGGAATATCTGAAAACAAGTTTTGTGCAAGAATATCCAGCGCTTCTCCCCAACTTCTGGCGTGGCGCATGGCATGTACAAATTCATGCAAACCGTAGGTTTTAACCAGAAAGGCGGCATACACATACCAAAATATAGATAAACCGGCTACTATTGATCCCATAATGAAGGCTTGCAGCCAAGCCTTGACGGGTTTGTTACTGCATATAAAAAAACCGACCGCTATGGGCAATCCTGCCATGAGAAATTGCAGCTTTATCATGCCGGCTAGAGCCAGCAAGGCTGTGGCGAGAAAAAACGGCTTCCATGAGAATGTCTTAAGCCAGCCCAGAGCAGCATACCAGCCCCACAGCATGCAGCAAAGCGCCATTACATCCGGCACAGCATTTATGCCATGAAAATACATTTCGGGCGCAAAAGCCATGAAAAAAGCGCCTGCATTGGCGTGTACAGAATTCTTCGTGTAAAGCAGAATTACGTTGTGTATGGCCCAAACCGACAACAGAGTAAAAATAAGTGAAAGCCATCGGTGGTAATATTCCGAGAAACCCATAGTACGGTACATGCAGGCCAATATGTATTCATAGGCCGGAAACTGAGGACCGGTAATTCCCGATGTTTCAAACCGCTTGTCTACACGGGGCTCCATAAGAGCCATGCTTTCATCTGCATAATTTTTGGCCACGGCAAGCGTATTGCATTGTCTCCACACATGGTTACCTACTGCCGGTAATTTCATGTAGGGCAAATGGGTAAGCACTACCACAACCATTAGTATCGGCAGAAATTTCTTTCCGGAGGAACTAAAAATCTTATGGATTATGACCATCAGGCGATTTACCATGTATGATCAATGATAATTTTATGTTTGCCTGAAATATTGCGTGTTATGAGGCTGAAATGGCCTGAAGGAGTATCTTTTGCCCGAATAAGTTTCCAGCGTCCATTCACGTGCCCTATTTCTGCTTCCCTATCCAGCAATTCTATAGTATCGATATCAAAATACAACTGACCCATAGCCTGTTTGTCGGGATAATGATTTTTATACGCTTTCAAAGTGGCCTGCCAGCCAAATCTTACACCTTTTGCTCCTATAAACTGCATCCCCGAATCTTTATGATACCCCTCCATGAATTTTTCAATGTTCCCATCATTCCAAGCCTCCTGCTGCATTTTTAACAATGCTCTTATATCGTTTATTTTCTGTGCATTTTCATTACCTCCACAAGCCCATAGACACATAACCAGGCTATATAAAATCAACTTATTCATTGCGCCTTCGAAGATAGGTTATAATGAATTCCGGCACAGATACAATTGTGATACGCACCGGTAGGAAAAAACAGACTACCCGCGTTACCGGAAGCTACAGATATCAAACCATACTGATACTCCACCCTGTAACTGAGTGATTTATTGATCTTGTATTGTGCTTTGGCGCTAAACAAAAGGCCGCTTTTTCGGCTGTCTTGTTCTACATTTGGATGCATTCCTTCCGTTTCCTGCACCTTTATTAGATAAGTAATGATCAAACCCGCGCCCACTTTCCAACGGGAATCAATGGTTTTATTTAAAAAAATTGGGATATCTATGGTTTGGTAACGGTAATGAAAGGACGGTTTTGCGGGTAAATCGGGATTGAAAGGATAGCGTGATCCCCTCTCACTAAAAGTAATGCCAGTTTCGTACTGCCAGTTATTGGATAAGTTCTGGGCAATTGCTGTTCCAATGGTATAGCCAAACTTATTATAACCGGAAGCACCGTCACCATCAATCTGGCATGCATTTATAGCCACACGGAATGCGGATGAGAAATCACCTTTTCCGTCCTGTGCAAAAGCCGGAATCCGGCACATCGCTATCCAAAGAAAAAAACTTATTCGCGTTACCTTCATTTATAGGAAATTTGTTGCAAATTAAATCTTGGCAAGTCAAAAAACAGACTATATCATTGTGGGCGGAGGTCTGGCAGGTATTTCCCTGGCGCTTGAGCTAACCTTGCGTGGTAAAAACCTGGTCTTGCTGGACAAACCCGAGCCATCCTCGAGCAGCAGGGTGGCGGCGGGCATTATACATCCCATTGTTCCCAAGGGTGTAAGGCTTACCTGGATGGGCGAAAAAATTTTTCCGCTGATTGTTCCATGGTATATGGGATGGGAGAACAGGCTGAATGCCTCGTTTTATCAGCCATTAACAGGTTATCAGATTCACCCTAATCCTGACACGGCCGAATTCTGGCAATTGCGCTCGCAGACAACGGAAATGAAGCCCTGGATTGATGCTCTGAGCCAAAATAAATTACAAGGCATTTCTTCAAAATACGCACATACAAACATTTTGCATTGTGCCCGCCTGGACACCGTTGCATTTCTAAAGGCTGCAGAAGAATGGCTAAAAAGCCGCATTATTATAGCAAAGACAGAATTTAAGTACGCCTCACTAAAAAGGGCAGAAAACCAATGGCAGTATGGCGAATACAAGGCTGATGGTATTGTTTTTTGTGAAGGAATAAAGGTTTTGGAAAATCCATGGTTTCAAAAACTACAATTTCATCCCACTGCCGGTGATATTCTAACCCTTGCCTTTGATGAGGATTTGCCTGAGGCACTGTATAAAAACAGAATCTGGCTGGTCCCCGATGGAAAAGGCAAGTGGTTAGCGGGAAGTACTTTTCACAAGGGAAGTCTTGAAACCGTGCCATTACAAGAAGATGCCGAAATACTACAGGAGCAAATTCGCACCTGGACCAACATAACCTTCAAACTTATAAACCACAGACGGGGCGTGAGACCAACCGTAGAAGGCCGCAGACCTTATCTGGGTGAACATTCAATTGAACGGGGAATATTTATTTATAATGGATTGGGCAGCAAGGGCAGCAGCCTGATTCCTTGGCTTTCTCCCATGATGGCAGACTTTCTGTGCAACGGAATACCACTCAATAAGGATGTAGATATCAACCGTTTTGGCCTGTAATTTCTTCAATGGCCTCATTAAACTCGTCGGGAGAGGCTACTACCCTAATACCCTGAGGCAATTTCAAATCTCTGCGGCGAATTACCTGCTTACCCGTTAGCAGAACAGGTGTTCCGGGAAATGTGCGTTGTAAGCTGTGAACATACACCTGAATAGGTACAGGAGAATTGCTACCGGTAATGGCGCAAAATACGGCATCCGGACGGTGCAGCTTGAATACCTTATTTAAATCTTCCAGCGGCGTGGATGTACCGAGGTAAATTACCTGCTGTCCTTTGGTTTTGAGGATATAAGCCGCAAACAGAAGACTCAGATCGTGATTTTCACCATTGGGCACAAAAAGCAGGAATTTTTTAGATAACGGAGATGGGTTCGGATTAACCTGATCCAGCGACACATACATTCGCTGACGGATAATATTGGTTATAAAGTGCTCGTGAGCCACATGTATACTGCCACTGAGCCACAATACACCTACATGTTGCATGAATGGAAAAATAATTTGTGTAACCGTTTCTTCCATTCCTACTTTCAAAATACTGATACTGAGAATTTTATTAAATTCTTTCTCATCAAAAGAAAGCATGGCTGTGGTAAGGGCCTGAATCTGGTTTTCGTATTTGCTGCTGCCTTCGCTAATGGAAAGGGTCTGACGCTGAACCTCTTCCCTGCTCATTTTGGCAATCTTGCTGATTTTGTATCCGTTGGCATTCAGAATACTTACATTCATAAGATATTTAAGATCATCTTCCTCGTAGTACCTGATATTGGTATCGGTACGTTTGGGTGTCAGCATATCATAGCGTTGTTCCCAAATTCTAATGGTGTAAGCTTTAATACCGGTTATGTTCTCAATATCTTTGATGAAGTATTTGTCCCTGAAATCTTTTTTTGATTTGCGGGGGTCGAACATATTTGATCCGTTGTTTGTTTCTTTTGCACTCATAGTAGTATGAACATTTTAATTACCGGTGCTACCGGCATGCTCGGAAAGAGAATGGTACCCATGTTAAAGGAGGAGGGCATGGATGTAAGTATATTAACCACTTCAGAGATTAAACAAAATGTTAAACAAAAAGTTTTTTTCTGGGATGTAAAAAAGCAAATCTTCCCAAAAAACTTTACACAACCCATTGATATTGTCATTCACCTGGCAGGAGCCAATGTGGGTGCACAACGTTGGTCTAGTCAATATAAAGAGGAAATTCTTGGCAGCCGAACTGAAACTTCTCAGTTTCTTTTAAAGAAATTACTGGAACAGAAAAACCTGCCAAAAACATACATAACCGCCTCCGGAACAGATTATTATCCCAATCCATCGGATTTGATTTTTACGGAGAGCGATTTACCCGGGAAACATTTTTTGGCTGAAGTTTGCAAAGCCTGGGAATCTGTGGCTGATGCATGGCAGGATACCGGCTGTATTACACAAATTATAAGAACTCCGGTGGTTCTCGACAAAGGAGAAGGTTTTATGGCAAAAATGATGCAAACAGCCTGCCTGGGTGTTATCCCCACAACCGGTCATCCTAAAAACAAACTTACCTGGATACATGCGGAAGATTTATGCCGCATATACCGCTTCGTATTCAACAAAAAAGAATCCGGCATCTGGAATGCAGTGGCTCCACAAGTTGTGAGTATGAAACAGCTTGTTTGTGCCATAGACAATGCCAGGGGCAGGAAAACGCTGCATCCCAACATACCCTGTTTTATGCTAAAACTTATGCTCGGTGAAATGGGAACACTTGCCTGTGGCAGTCAGCAGGTGAGTGCTGAAAAACTTTTGCAGGCCGGATTTGGTTACCTATACCCAACACCTGAAACCGCACTGAATGACATCTTCAAACCCAATACATAACATATTCTGGTTCAGGCGCGACCTGAGAACCGAAGATAATCATGCTCTTTTCCAAGCCTTGCACAGCGGCTTGCCCGTGAAGCCCATTTTTATTTTCGACAGACAGATTCTTGATAAACTGGATAATCCCAAAGACAGGCGTGTATTGTTCATTCATTTGGCATTAAACCGCATTAAAAAACAATTGCAGTCTTTGGGCAGCGACCTTTGGGTATTTTATGGCAATGCCGGAGAAATCTGGGAAAGTTTATTGAACTCAGGAAATATTCGATCGGTATTTACCAATAAAGATTATGAACCTTATGCCCTGAAGCGGGATAATGAAATATCTGTCCTTTGTAAGACAAAAGGAGTAAGCTTCCTACAATTCAAGGACCAGGTAATTTTTGAATGCAGCGAGGTGGTGAAAGACGACGGAACTCCTTACACGGTTTATACTCCTTACAGTAAACGCTGGAAATCGCAATTTAAACCCGAAATGCTGAATCCCTTTCCTTCTGAATCGCTGACAGAATTTTACTTAAAAGATAAAGCCCTGCCGTTGCCTACGTTGGAAGAAATGGGGTTTGACCATTTCGATTTTGAATTTCCGGCAATCACACCCGATAAGGACATAATCAAAGCGTATGAACATCAACGCGACATACCTTCTGTGCGTGGTACAACCCGAATGAGTGTACACCTGCGTTTTGGAACCATCAGCATCCGTAAACTAGCCAAAACTGCCATGCAATTATCCGAAAAATACCTTAATGAGCTTATCTGGCGTGAGTTTTACATGCAGATACTCTGGCATTTCCCCCGGGTGGTAAATGAGTCTTTCAAAACCAAGTATGACCGCATCGAGTGGCGAAACAACCCCGAAGAATTTGATAGATGGTGCAAAGGAGAAACGGGCTATCCCATTGTGGATGCCGGCATGCGGGAATTGTTGTCGACGGGATTTATGCACAACCGTGTACGTATGATTGTGGCCAGTTTTCTCACCAAGCATCTGCTCATAGACTGGCGCTGGGGCGAGGCTTGGTTTGCACGCCACCTGCTGGATTTTGAGTTGGCCAGTAACAATGGTGGCTGGCAATGGGCTGCCGGATCAGGCGTTGATGCTGCACCTTATTTTCGGGTGTTCAATCCGCATCTTCAAACCCTTAAATTCGATCCTGATGCACTTTATATAAAACACTGGATTCCGGAATGGAACTCCCTGCAGTATGCAAGACCGGTTGTTGAGCACGAAGTGGCGCGCAAACGTTGCCTGGAAGTATACCAAAAGGCTGTGGGTCCCAACAGCCGTATTTAGTACCTGCAAATTGCCGTATCTTTGTGCCATGAATACCGATCAGCATAAAGATATAAGGGGCCGTGTTGAAGCCCTGAGGAGGTATCTTTGACATCGATAGAAAGATTGCCGAAATAGCCGACGCGGAAGAACGCACCCTGGATCCCAATTTCTGGGATGATCCCAAAAAAGCAGAGGCTCACTTAAAGAAACTTAAAGAAAAGAAAAGCTGGACAGATGCTTATGCTGCTTGCACTTCGGGGCTTGATGACCTGGATGTGCTGGTGGAGTTTGCCGAAGCCGGAGAAGCCACTTCAGAAGAGATTGATAAACAGTATGCACAACTTTGTCAGACCGTAGAAGATCTGGAATTCCGTAACATGTTGCAGAGTGAAGAAGATCATCTGGGTTGTGTACTGGAAATCAACGCCGGGGCCGGTGGAACAGAAAGCTGCGACTGGGCAGAGATTTTGATGCGTATGTACCTCATGTGGGCCGAGAAAAACGGTTTCAAAATATCAGAACTGGAAAGAACCGACGGTGAAGTTGCCGGAATAAAAAGTGTGAGCCTGGAAATTGATGGGGCTTTTGCTTTTGGCTACCTCAAAGGGGAAAATGGAGTGCATCGTATGGTGCGCATCTCCCCTTTCGACAGCAATGCCCGCAGACATACTTCTTTTGCCAGCGTTTATGTTTATCCCATGGCAGATGATAGCATTGAAATTGATATTAAACCTGCAGATGTTGAACTCCAAACCAGCCGAAGCGGTGGTGCAGGCGGTCAGAACGTAAACAAAGTAGAAACCAAAGTACAGCTTACTCATATTCCAACCGGAATTGTGGTGGTGTGTCAGGTAGAAAGAAGCCAGCTGGCAAACCGCGAACGTGCCATGCAAATGCTTAAAAGCAGATTATATGAATTAGAAATTCAGAAACGAAATGCAGCAAGGGCGGCTATTGAAGATTCAAAAATGAAAATAGAATGGGGCTCGCAAATTCGGAATTATGTTTTTCATCCCTATAAACTGGTGAAAGATGTAAGAACCGGAGAGGAAACCAGCAATATTCAGAATGTTATGGATGGTGATTTATGGCCTTTTATTAAAAGTTATTTATTGTTAGCGTCGGGAGGTGAGGTGAAAAAAGGCGGTATTATAATAGATTAATTCTATTTTGAATGCGATATTGATCATGTTGCAATATTTTGTTAAATAAAATTAACATACTATATTCGTATAGCTTTTTTAAACTAAATGTTACACATTGTTGATATATAAGCGTTTAAGTAAGAAAAATTCAACCAAACAACACGACATTGTTAAGTACTATCTATACTTGTATTGTGGTATTTACTTTGCGAGGCAAATAAACTGATATAATGAAAGCAAGCAACAAACCCACTCTCTCCGAAAAAATCAGGGCCATCCGAGCCACAAGAGGATTTAGTCAAGAGTATATTGCTAAAAAATTACACATTACACAACAGTCTTATTCGCTGTGTGAAAAAATGCCTGAAAAAATGACCATTGACCGGATACGTAAAGTGTGTGCTATCTTAGATATTAAAATGTGTGATTTGCTGTACGATTATCAGTAAAATGCAAGTTAGGTATTGAATTGTTAACCTGTTATTTCGAATAAATCTGAATCCTTACTAAATGGAAATTTCATTCTAATTGTTTGGATAGTTTCCTTATTAATTGAGAATGTTAAATATTCTGATGAATCCCTTTCACGACTGATTTTGATACCCAGTGGATCACATAACTGTGTAAAGCCATTGTGGTTTAAACCATTACCATCTACCCCTACCCTGTTTACGCCCAAAACAAAACATTGATTTTCAATTGCCCTGGCGGGCAACAATGCATTCCATGCCTGTATTCTTACTTCGGGCCAATTTGCACAAAAAATCATCAGATCGGCTTCTTCCGTGTTTCTGCACCACACAGGGAAACGCAAATCGTAACATATTAGCGGTTTGATTTTCCAACCCATGTATTCAAAAAAAGTTAGGGTTTTCCCTGCTGTATAGTGTTTGTCTTCTCCTGCAAAGCTGAATAGGTGCCGTTTATCATAGGTAGAAATTACTTCTCCCTCAAAACAAGCCAAAAAGCGATTGTAGTATTTTCCCCCATCTTCAATAGCAACAGTTCCGCAAATCATTTTGCCCGCACTTTTTTCTTTCATCCATGAAACAATTTCGCCATTCATAGACTGCGCTATTTTTTCAGGTTGCATGCTAAAACCTGTAGCAAACATTTCAGGCAACACAACCAGTTCGCCGGCCTCTGCATTATTAAGCATGGCCGAAAGCTTATCCAGGTTTCCCTTAGGGTTTTCCCAAAGTATATCCAATTGTATAGCGCGTATATTTAAAGTCTGCATAATATCCCGGCTGCTTTGGTTAATGTATCTTCGTTTTTGGCAAAGCAAAAGCGCAAGACCCTGTTATCTGTTTTATCATGGTAAAAAACACTCACGGGAACCCCAGCAATTTTATTTTCTTTGGTAAGCCTTACAGCCAGTTCATAATCCTGTTCCTGACTTATTTTATCATAACCCAGCAACTGAAAATAAGAACCTGAACAGGGCAGTATTTTAAAACGGGACCCTTGTATCAAATCACGGAAAAAATCCCGCTTTTGTTCATAAAATTTGGGCAGGGCAAGGTAGTGTGCCTCATCTTCTAAAAAATCGGCAAAT
>RGEC01000230.1 GCA_009918425.1 Bacteroidota bacterium | reverse complement strand
ACGTCGGTAGCCACCAGCACATTCAGGTTTTTGTTGCGGAAACGCCCCATTACCTTATCGCGCTGCGCCTGGCTCAAATCACCGTGCAATGAATCGGCATTGTAGCCGTCGTGTATCAGCTTTTCAGCCAGTTCCTGACACAAACTGCGGGTTTGGGCAAACAGAATACCATACACATCCGGAACAACGTCTAGAATGCGTTTAACGGCCTCGTAGCGGTGTTTTTCGCGCACCACGTAATAGTGGTGTTCGATATTCGCGTCGGAGGTGTTGGCCGCAAGGCTGATCTCACGGGGATTGTGCATGTATCTTTTTGAGATATTGCGCACCTCGGTAGGCATGGTTGCACTGAAAAGACAAGTCTGACGCTCTTTGGGAGCATGCGACAGAATATGGTCAATATCTTCCTGAAAGCCCATATTGAGCATTTCATCGGCTTCATCCAGCACAATCACCCTTATCTGATCCAGGTGAACGGCTTTTCTTTCCAATAGGTCAATCAATCGGCCGGGGGTTGCCACCACCACATTGGCGCCACGCTTCAGCTGTGATATTTGATCGCGTATGCTGGCACCGCCATACACAGGCACAATGCTCACACCCGGTTTGAAAGCCGCAAAGGTCTCCAGGTCGCGGGAGATTTGCATGCACAACTCGCGGGTGGGTGCCAGAACCAATCCTTCGGTAAAACCGGAGAATTCTAGTTTTTGGAGCAAAGGCAAGCCAAAAGCGGCTGTTTTTCCGGTTCCGGTCTGGGCCAGGGCAACAAGGTCGGTGTTTTCTTCCAGCAGCGCAGGAATGGCCTGAGCCTGAACAGGTGTGGGCGTCTCAAAGCCCAGTTTATCGAGGGCAAGCAGAATTTCAGGGTCTAAGCCCAGTTCTTTAAATTTAGTCATTAATACGGTTTGAATGCGGGGTGTGGCAGATATCGATGTGTAAAAGATTCAGGGAAATGCAACCCCATTTGTTCCACAAAGATACGGCAATTCTGTTAATATAATAGAATTTCATTGAAAAACACGAAATTTGCAACTCAATTTTACGGCACGTGCACATTGTTCCTACCCTCAGACTCAGCGGCCTTGAGCCCTTTACCCTTACCGCCGAGACCAATTTTGTGAATATTGGCGAAAGAACCAATGTTACCGGCAGCCGCAAATTTGCCAAACTAATTCATCAAACGGGCTAAAAAAGTGCGCATGTATGGCGCCGCCGTGGTGGTAATGGCCTTCGATGAAACCGGACAGGCCGATTCCTTTGCGCGCAAGATTGAAGTTTGCGAACGCAGCTATAAAATTCTTACCGAAAAAGCCGGTTTTCCTGCCTACGACATCATTTTCGATCCCAATATACTGACCGTTGCTACCGGTATAGACGAACATAACAACTATGCCGTAGACTTTATCGAGGCCACCCGCTGGATCAAACAAAATCTGCCCGGTGCCCGCGTGAGTGGCGGTATTTCCAATATCTCGTTCAGTTTCCGTGGAAATGATGTGGTGCGCGAAGCCATGCACAGCGCATTCCTGTACCATGCCATCAAAGCCGGATTGGATATGGGCATTGTGAATGCGGGTATGATTGAGGTGTATGATGAAATTCCCAAAGAGCTGCTGGAACGGGTGGAAGATGTGCTGCTGAACCGCCGGGATGACGCCACCGAGCGATTGGTGACCTTTGCAGAAACCGTAAAAGCCAAAAAGGAAGAAACCGTAGAAGAGGCTGAATGGCGCAAAGGCACCGTGGAAGAGCGTTTGACGCACAGCCTTATCAAAGGCATTACAGAATTTATTGAAGAAGACACCGAAGAAGCCCGTCAAAAACTTGGCGAGCCGCTGAAAGTGATAGAAGGTCCGCTGATGGACGGCATGAATGTGGTGGGTGACTTATTTGGTGAGGGCAAAATGTTCCTTCCCCAGGTGGTAAAAAGCGCACGTGTAATGAAAAAAGCCGTTGCCTATCTGCAACCTTACTTGGAAGCGCAGAAAGCGGCCAATCCCGGTGCCAGGGCACAGGGAAAAATCCTGCTAGCCACGGTGAAAGGAGATGTTCACGACATCGGTAAAAACATTGTGGGCGTGGTAATGGCCTGCAACAACTACGAGATAAAAGACATTGGCGTGATGGTGCCCACGGAGAAAATCCTGACCGAGGCCCGCGAATGGGGTGCCGATATCATAGGCCTCAGCGGCCTGATTACGCCCAGCCTGGATGAAATGGTGCATGTGGCATCAGAAATGGATCGTCTGGGCATGAATATTCCGCTGCTTATTGGCGGAGCCACCACAAGCAAGGTGCATACCGCGGTAAAAATCGCACCCAAATACAAGCATCCGGTGGTGCATGTGCTGGACGCCAGTCGCAGTGTGCCGGTGGCAGGAAATCTCTTAAATCCCGAAACCAAACCCGGCTTTGAAGCCCAGCTGCGCGAAGAATATGAGCGCATGGCCGCAGACCACGCCCGCAGACAAAGCGATAAACAGCTGCTTACTTTGAATGAGGCCCGCGCCAACCGTTTTCAAACATCAACACCGGACTATACCCCGGAAAAACCCGCATTTACAGGCGTAAAATCTTTCAATGCCGATTTGAAGGAATTGCGCGAATTCATAGACTGGACGCCCTTCTTCCAGACCTGGGAACTGGCAGGCCGCTACCCAGATATTCTGCAAGACAGCATAGTGGGCGAAGAAGCACGCAGGCTTTTTGCCGATGCCAACGAGATGCTGGATGAAATCATTCAGCACAACAGCCTGCAGGCAAAAGGGGTAATTTTCATTTATCCTGCCGACAGTAAAGATGAAGATGTTACCGTATATGCAGATGAAGCAAAAACACAGGTGCTGGACACCTTCCACTTCCTGCGGCAGCAGCGAAAAATGGCCGGTGGCATTCCCAATATTTGTCTGGCAGATTACATTGCCACACAGGAAAGCGGTGTAGCCGATTATTTGGGCGGTTTTGCCGTTACGGCAGGACTTGGCGCTGATGCACTGGTGGCGCAATACGACAAGGAAAACGACGATTACAAAAGCATTTTGGCCAAGGCCCTCGCCGACCGTCTGGCAGAGGCTTTCGCCGAATACCTGC
>RGEC01000229.1 GCA_009918425.1 Bacteroidota bacterium | reverse complement strand
CTTGCCTTTCGGAAGTTATCAGGGAAACAGCAAGGAAGCCCTGGCAAGTACCATCCGCATTATGAAGGAGAGTGGTGCTCATGCCGTGAAAATGGAGGGTGGAGAGGAAATTATTGAAAGTATCAAGCGCATCCTCACAGCGGGTGTTCCGGTGATGGGACATTTGGGCCTAACGCCCCAAAGTATTTACAAGTTTGGCACCTACGCGGTTAGAGCCACTGAAGAAGAAGAAGCCGAGAAACTCATACACGACAGCAAATTGCTGCAGGATGCAGGCTGTTTTGCCCTCGTGCTGGAAAAAATACCCAGCAAACTGGCCAAACGCGTGGCTGAAAACCTAACCATTCCCGTTATTGGTATTGGTGCCGGACCTGATGTTGATGGCCAGGTTTTGGTATTGCACGACATGCTTGGAATCAATACAGAATTTAAACCCCGCTTTCTGCGTAAATATGCGGATTTACACGGTATTATAACCGCAGCGGTACAGCATTATGTATCTGATGTAAAAAGCCGGGATTTCCCCAACGAAAAAGAGCAATATTAAATTAGCCGTTGGCCTTTTTGTGGTCGGCCAGAAACTGCGCCAGTCCTATATCGGTGAGCGGATGCTTGAATAGACCCATGATGGCACTGAGCGGGCAGGTTACAACGTCGGCACCGGCCTCCGCGCTCTTCACAATATGTAAAGGATTGCGAATGCTGGCTGCCAGAATCTGTGTTTCATAACCCTGAATGGAATAAATATCGGCAATTTGCTGAATCAGTTCCATGCCATCCCAGCTGCTGTCATCCAATCGGCCGATAAATGGTGATAAATAGGTAGCCCCGGCTTTGGCTGCCAGAATGGCCTGTCCGGCGCTGAAAACCAGCGTGCAATTGGTGCGGATGCCCTTTTGGGTAAAGTGAGAAATGGCCTTTACACCGTCTACAATCATGGGAACTTTCACCACAATATTCGGATGCAGGCCGGCCAGCCTTTCTCCTTCTTCTACCATGCCTTTAAAATCGGTGGAAATCACTTCTGCGCTTACATCACCATTTACAATATTGCAAATGGCTTTGTAGTGGTTGAGTACGTTGTCGTGCCCCGTTATGCCTTCTTTGGCCATTAGAGATGGGTTGGTGGTAACACCGTCAAGAATGCCGAGTTCATTGGCTTCGCGAATCTGGTCGAGGTTGGCTGTGTCGATGAAGAATTTCATGGTTGCGCAAAGTTACAGTGCTTTTGGCCCTAAAATTTTGTGGACAACCGGAAATTATCACCAACTTTTCACCCGATACAGCATATGCAATCCGCCGAATACCTGGCTCAAGCCATAATCGTATCCTGTGCGGTTGGTACTGTTCAAACGCATACCTGCTTCCATTTTGAAATGGATAGGAATTTTTCTCGGCTTGTATTGAAAGGAAATTCCAAACTGCGGCATGTACCGGGTTTGCGGCCATTGCCTTTCCTGAATTACAGCACCGCTGAAAATTTCAGACCCACTCTCTTTGAATATTCCCTGAAATCCAAACCAGACACCCATGTTTGAGCGAGGCTTATCGTTGAATTTGAGTTCGCCTACAGCGTTCAAGGTCCACAACCGCAGACTCGCCTGATACAGTGTGCTGCTGCCGGTGCGGATATCCGGTCTGTAATTTACTTCGCCGAAACCCATGGATATATTGGCGTTGAATAAATGCGTGAGTGAACTGTGCAGTGAAAGTCCTGCCGAATAGGCATTGTTAACCCTGTCTGTAAAGAAATCGCCAAGCTGCTCATTGGCATAGTAGCGGTAGAAGTTGGTTTCAGCCCTTCCATAAAAACCAAAACTGATGTCCTCGGGAATGGAATTCAACTGAGCCTTGGCATAGGAGGCTGTATACACGAATACCATCAAGAAAAGTCTTTTCATTAGCTTGTAAAATATTTTCGGTATCTGGGTTTGCGAATAAAAAGCATAAACCAGATGGCCGGAGCCCATAAGGATGTAAAAAAACAATTTTTTCCTGAGAAATACACCCTGTCGTAAATCAAAGTTTGGTTATTTTTTCTCACCACTGCGTGAATATGCTTCCATTTTTTTAAACCGGCAGGCAAAGTTTGACCTTCATCCACAAAGCACCAGAATTTATTTTTATGGCAAACCTGCGTAATGGCGCCGGTCCAAAGCGTTGAGCTGATCATCGATTCAACGCGCATGCGCATCTCGGCACCGGCATGGATGCCGTCAAACTGCTCTATTTTTAGTGATATTCCGGGTGGGTTGAGGGTTTCCAGTAGTTTTCGGTCAAAACCATCCCTGACTTTTTCAAAAGAACAATTTACTAAGGTTTTCAGGGAGATTCGAATCATTTGTTTATGTCAAATAAAACTTTTTTAAGACGATTTGGTTTTTATTGTACGGTTTTTGCAGTATAAGATTAAACAGAAATGGCAAATTGGGTATCGGTAACGCGCACGGCACAGTTTAATGCAGCTCATAGATTGCACGTGGCGGAATGGAGTGAGGAGAAAAATCGCGCATTCTTCGGATTGTGCAACAATGCCAACTACCATGGCCATAACTACGAATTGCATGTAACTGTTTCCGGTCTGCTTGACCCAGTTTCCGGCTATCTGTTGGACATGAAAACGCTAAAAGAATGGATAAAAGAGGATGTGGAAGATGCTTTTGATCATAAAAACCTAAACCTGGACACTCCGGAATTCAGAAACTTAAACCCCACCGCTGAGAATATGGCAGTGGTAATCTGGGAGAAATTAAAAAAACGGCTTGCGCCCGATATGAAACTGAAAATAAAATTATTTGAAACCCCCCGTAACTTTGTAGAATTTGATGGAACACAATCATAAACACAAGATCCCGACAATCGTCCGCACCCCACCTTATTTGAAAACGGTTTCAAATACAAGGAAATGCTGGTGGAAAAAGATATTCACTTTTTCAGTACCTGCGAACATCATTTTGTGCCAATCATGGGTAGGGCGCACCTGGCTTATGTGAGCAGTGGCAAGGTAATTGGGTTGAGCAAGTTAAACCGCATTGTAGATTATTATGCAAAAAGACCGCAGGTGCAAGAGCGCATGACTGTGCAGATTGCCAATGAAC
>RGEC01000228.1 GCA_009918425.1 Bacteroidota bacterium | reverse complement strand
TACGTATCTGGATTTCTACCCAGCGCCCTTTGGGACCTAATACTGTTGCATGAAGTGCCTCATAACCATTGCTTTTAGGTTGACTGAGCCAGTCCCTGAGCCTGTTGGCATGACTGCGGTATTGATCCGTGATTATAGAATAAACTTTCCAGCAATCGGCTTTTTCAAGAAACAGGGGAGAGTCAATAATTACGCGGATGGCGAAGACATCATAAACCTCCTCGAAAGGGATTTGCTGCACCTTCATTTTTCGGGCTATTCCGTAAATGCTTTTGGGTCTGCCCTTAATTTCCACGATTTTCATGTCCGTCTTGTCCAGTTCGTCGCGGAGGGGCTCAATGAATTCTCGTATGTATCGCTGTCGCGATAATTTCGTTTCTGCCAGTTTTTGGGAGATTTCCCGGTACAAGTCAGGTTCTGTGAACTTCAGTGCCAGGTCTTCCATTTCTGTTTTAATGGCATTCAAACCCAGTCGGTGGGCGAGGGGTGCGTAAATGAAATTGGTTTCAGAAGCTATTTTGAGTTTGGTATTTTCACTCACAGAGCCCAATGTCCGCATGTTGTGCAGTCTGTCGCACAGTTTAATGAGTATCACCCTTAGGTCTTCACCCAGGGTAAGTAGCATTTTCTTAAAATTCTCGGCCTGAATGCTATGGTCTTTGTCGACATTGTCAAAGACCGTACTTATTTTGGTTAATCCATCAATAATTGCAGCAACTTTTCCGCCAAATCGGTGTTCAATATCATCCAGGGTAATTTCTGTATCTTCAACAACATCGTGCAGCAGAGCACAGATAACGCTGGTGGGGCCAAGACCCAGCTCGCTTACCGCAATCTGAGCTACGGCCAGCGGGTGAAATATATACGGCTCGCCGCTTTTGCGCACCATACCCTCGTGCGAACGCGCTGCCAGATCAAAAGCATCGCGAACCTTGTTTAGTTTTTCCTTAGAAACGTCTTTTCCAAGAGAGCGAAGCAGATGCCTGTACCGCTTAAGCAGTTCAGATCTGTAAATCTCATAGGTTTCGCCTTCCAGCAGTGGCATGTATCTTTTTCAGGATTTGTTTAATTCTGCAAAGTGATGGAAGAAGCGGGGTATGGTTTCAATTCCCTTGAAGTAATTGAAAATTCCGTAATGCTCGTTAGGAGAGTGTAATGCATCACTGTCGAGTCCAAAGCCCATCAACACCACTTTGGTTTTTAATTCTTTCTCAAACAAAGCCACTATGGGTATACTGCCACCACCTCGGGTAGGGATTGGGTCTTTGCCAAATGTATCTTTCATGGCCGCTGCAGCTGCTTTGTAGGCGATGCTGTCTGTTGGTGTCAGAACAGGTTCGCCGCCATGGTGCGGTCTTACTTCTACCTTAATACCCGGAGGAGCAATGCTTTCGAAATGGTTTTTAAACAAATTAGTAATGGCTTCACTGCTTTGATTGGGGACCAGTCTCATGCTGATTTTGGCATATGCCTTTGAAGGCAAAACTGTTTTACTTCCTTCGCCTGTGTAACCGCCCCATATACCGTTTACATCCAGTGTGGGCCTTATACCCGTTCTTTCTATTGTGCTGAATCCTTTTTCTCCATATACGTCATTTACGTTCAGGTCTTTTGTATATTCTTCAATATCAAAAGGAATATGAGACATAGCCTCTCTGTCTGCTGCTGAAGTTTCCAAAACATCGTTATAAAATCCCGGAATGGTAATATGGCGATTATCATCGTGCATACTGGCAATCATGCTGCACAGTGCATTGATGGGATTGGCTACAGCACCGCCATAAACACCACTGTGGAGGTCGCGGTTAGGTCCTGTAACTTCCACTTCCACGTAAGACAGACCGCGTAGTCCTACATCTATACTGGGAACATCATTGGCCACCATAGATGTATCGCTGATAAGGATAACATCCGCTTTTAATTTTTCACGGTTATTTACACAAAATGGCCCCAGATTACCGCTGCCCACTTCTTCTTCGCCTTCTATCATGAATTTTACGTTGCAGCATAGGCTTTCGGTTTTCATCATGGTTTCAAAAGCCTTTACATGCATGAAGAATTGTCCTTTGTCATCTGCGGCTCCGCGTGCATATATTTTTCCGTCACGCACAGTAGGCTCAAAAGCGGGTGTGGTCCACAGTTCATCAGGTGCGGATGGCTGCACATCGTAGTGGCCGTATATTAAAACGGTAGGCCAGTCAGGATTTATCATCTTTTCACCATACACAATAGGGTGTCCTGCAGTTTCTTCTATGCTAACATTATCCGCACCTGCGCTTCTCAGATGCGAGGCAACAGATTCTGCACATTTTCTGACATCTCCTGCAAAAGCACTGTCTGCCGAAATGCTTGGAATGCGCAGTAAATCAAAAAGTTCCTGTAAAAAACGGTCTTTATTTTGTTCAATGTATGCAGCTTGACTCATAGTGCCCGCAAGTTACATCAGCCACTTGATTTTTTTTGTAACCGCATTTGATATATGTTATCTATTTTTGTGTCAATGAAAGATACTACGTCCATCTCTGTTCAGGGTTTTAAAAATCAGTTTTTTCTTTGGGAGGTGGTTATCACCGTTCTGGTATTCGTGGCTATCTATCTCTTTTTAAAAGCATTCAAGAACAAGGAAAGCGCTGCTAAAACCCATAATCAGCAATTTGAAAGATTTGAAGAATAACAGCTATGATGCAAACACTTATTGAATTTTTCAAAGGATTACATCCATTGATGCAGGGGTTGGTGGCTACAGGTTTTACCTGGCTGGTAACAGCGCTCGGAGCATCTTTTGTCTTTTTTATGAAAGACATTCGCCGGGGATTTATGGATACTATGCTTGGCTTTACCGGTGGGGTAATGCTGGCTGCCAGTTTCTGGAGTTTGCTTAATCCGGCTATAACTATGGCAGAATCCAGCTGGTCACCTCAGTGGGCATGGATACCTGTAGCTATTGGATTTTTACTGGGTGCTTTTTTTATTTTTGGCTTGGATCAGTTTCTTCCGCACCTTCATATACACCAACCTCTGGAAAAGAGGGAAGGGGTAAAAACCGACTGGAACCGCACCGTTTTGCTGGTACTGGCTATAACCTTGCATAATATTCCTGAAGGCCTTGCGGTAGGTGT
>RGEC01000227.1 GCA_009918425.1 Bacteroidota bacterium | reverse complement strand
ATAGCCTCTCGAATTCCAATAGTATTAATAGGGAAAAAAGGTCTGGTTTCAGATTTTGTAATAACGCATAATCTTGGTATATTTATTGAGGATAAGGATGTGTCATCTAATTTTGTAAAAATACCTGAATTGATTGAAAATTTAAATTATAATGCCAGTTTTGATTACAGTGAATATACCTTTACATTTCAGACCAATTTATTGATTAACTTATTAAATTCATGAATTTAACCCAAAAATCTATCCTCATTCTTTCACCCCACACCGATGATGCCGAACTGGGCTGTGGCGGTACCATAAAATTGCTGCTGGAGCAGGGCAACGAAGTGCATATCGCCGCATTTTCGGCTTGTAGACACAGCGTGCTGGCTGGCTTTCCGGAAGATGTGCTTGTTCAGGAAATCAAGGCTTCTACCCGGGAATTGGGTATTCCTGCAAAAAATCTGCATCTGTTTGATTACGATGTGCGCACTTTCAACTTTCACCGTCAGGAAATTCTGGATGATATTCTGAATTTACGCCATAAAATAAAACCCGATGTAGTTTTTGTGCCCAGCGTAAACGATATTCACCAGGATCACTATACCATAGCGCAGGAAGCGGTAAGGGCTTTCAAATTTTCAACGTTACTCTGCTACGAATTGCCTTGGAATAATTTTGAATTCAAAACCACCCTGTTTTTTGGATTGCATGAATCCCATGTAGAGCAGAAAATAAAGGCGCTGTCAAATTATAAAAGCCAGGCACACCGTGCTTACATGCAACCCGATTTTATCCGCAGTCTGGCCAAAGTGCGTGGGGTTCAGGTAGGTTTGCCCTATGCCGAGGTGTTTGAAGTGGTGCGTATGATTTATTGATGAGTACATCACAACCCATTCGTGTTTTAATGACCGGTGCCGGCGCTCCCGGAGGACCGGGTATTCTGCTCGCTCTGAGACAAGAACCACAAATTGAACTCACGGTGGCCGATGCCAATCCGTATGCTTCAGGCAAGGCAATTCATTCCGATTTTGTGCAGATTCCGGCTGCTTCTCAACCTGAATTTATTGGAGAAATGATGCGGATTTGTCGGGAAAAGCAAATACAGGTGCTGCTACCCCTGGTAACCCGCGAACTTGAGTTATTATCCCAATCTGTAACTGATTTCAGAGATGTCGGAACATCCGTGGTGGTTTCAGATGCGGATAAACTGCATATGGCCAATGACAAGGCGTTGCTGATGCAAACCCTGATCACCGCAAATATTCCTGTTGCTGAATGTTATACCGCCCACAGTGGCCCGGAAATTGAAATGTTCGCAAAAAAACTGGGGTATCCGCAGAAAAAAGTCTGCATCAAACCGGCCCTTTCCAATGGCAGCCGTGGCATGCGCATTTTGGACGCTTCTGCAGGTTCTTTGGCATCTTTTTTTGAGCAGAAACCCAACAATACGCATACAACGCTGGAATCGGTGCTGAACATATTTAAGGATGCCATATTGCCCACCATGCTGGTGATGGAATACCTGCCCGGCGAAGAATACACGGTAGATGCCCTGCTGGATAACGGAGAGCCATTGGTAATCCTACCACGAAAACGGATCAGCATGAACAATGGAATCAGCGTGGCCGGTGAGTTTGAAAATAATCAAGAGATCATAGATTATGCTTCAGCGGTATTTAAAGCCACCGGACTGCACGGCCCCAACGGGTTGCAGGTAAAACGCAGTGAAACAGGCGAATTTCGTATACTGGAAATCAATCCGCGCTTACAGGGAAGCACCACCACTGCTTTGGGTATGGGTATCAATTTGCCGTTTCTTGCAGTACAACAAGCCACTGGAATTGACGTAAAATCGCTTATTCCTGAACCCAGGTGGGGTTTACGGTTCACACGCTACTATGCCGATGCATGGTTCTCAGAATCTTAAGTGATAATTATCCCATAAATTTAATCTACAAAACAGAACTTTGCTACAGTAATGAACGCTGAAACCTTGGTATCACATCCCTACATTCAACAAATTCTTGAATTAAACCGCATTCATGACGATCGTGCCGAACTGCACCGGCAGGCGGGCCCTATACTTCAGGCCATGGGCAACGATGCTGAATTCCTACAACAGGTATTGCAGCGCAATTTTGATGATGAAGGGTATCTCAAGCAAACCTGGAGCCAGTACAATATTCCGTTTCTCTACATTTACGAAAACGAAGACATGGTGCTGAAAATTCACTTCTTTGCATCCCACCCAACCCACGCCAAAGGCATTGCGGCCCACTGCATACATCATCACAACAATTATATGCTGACTACGGCTGCCATACTGGGCTCCGGTTATGAGACCATGTTGTTTGATAAAAATATTGTAACAGAGGGCAATAAAACAAAACTGCGGGTAAACAAACACTTCACCCAACAGCAGTATCCGGTGCATAGCATCGATAGCTGGGAGCCTCATATCGTATACCTGCCTGAAACCTACAGTGCTACCCTGCAATTGTGGACTCCGGATAAAAAACGGGCCACTGATTCCCTGCGTCACAATCCGTTGTTGAAAGCAATTAAAACACCCCTGCGGAAAGCCATACAGCTGCTGGGAATGGAAAAACAGTTCGGTATTTCAGTGGCCAATACGGTGCAGTGGTATCCTGATGGTGATGCCTTTGTGGGCATTGATGAAAATGAATATTTTGCCCCTACCCGCAGTGCGGTAGGTCCGGATATTGACAGCTACAGCATACAAACGGTTTGCTATTTTATACAGCAAAAAGGCATTGCAGATATTCCTTATCTGCAGCAGGTGTTGAATCGCCCCGAAACGCCGGCATACTATAAACCCTGGTTGCAAAAACTGATACAAGGCGAGGATATTCCTGAAACCTTTGCCAAAACGGAAATCAACATTCCCATGAAATCCTACACCCGCGAAGATGTGATGCGTGCGGCGGGTTATTCGCTACCTTGAAAAAACTCCGGATTATTTACTATTCCCCCCATCCCACCCACGACATTGTGAGTGAAGTGGGCTATAGCACGCACCAGCGTGAGAGTATTCTGGCTTTGCGGCAACTGGGGCATGAAGTTTTGCCCGTAGTACTGGGCGGAACGGAACCTGCGGCAGTAAATACGCATATTTCCGGCCTTTCCA
>RGEC01000226.1 GCA_009918425.1 Bacteroidota bacterium | reverse complement strand
CCGCTATCTGGCGTCGGTTATTGCCAAAGTTTCTTTGGAAATTCAACATTCACACCGAACCTCAGCAACCGAGATTTATGAATGGTCGTCGGTAAAGTTTGATTGCAATGATTGGGATACGGAATCGAAAATTGCTATGTTAAACCAGTATGATGCTGAATTTAATGAAATTAGCGTCGAAATGCTCTATGAATTATTGAAATAATTCTCTAAATTTGTACTATGTATCTGTTTTTGGATATAGATGGTGTTATGGTTCCGGCCAAAAGCTGGGATAGGCCTGCATTGCTTCAAGACGGATTTATGAAATTCAGTGACAGTGCTGTATTTGTGCTGCAATCTGTTATTACCCAAGAAACCGTAATAGTGCTAACAACATCTCATAGAAACAGGTATTCTGTAGAGGAGTGGAATGCCCTTCTCAAAACAAGGGGCATAGTGGCGAATACGATAGTAAAACTAGAGGAAAGCGATACCCGGATGAGTCGCAGAGACGAAATATTGCGCTGGTTTGAAACGCATGAAATGAACAATGATTTTATTATTCTGGATGATGATAAATCGTTAAATGAATTACCGGCACATTTCAGAAAGCATGTAATTCTTACCCACTCTGCAGTAGGTCTGACAGCCGAACATTTGGATGAACTAAAGAGCAGGTTGCAAGCGCCCGTTGTGCTTTGATTCCTGTTTTAGCCTAATTGGTGCCAACCCGATTAGGGTTTTACCTGCTGTAAATTAATTTTCATGCTTAATTAATATACAGAAAAAAACTGACATTTCCAAATCTTATTGCCGTTTAACTTCATCTTTTCGGCTGATGCCGGGCAGTATTTCAGGCTGTTTGAAGGTCTTGTTTTGTAGTGTTATGCAAGATGTAAAACTGCTTTCCACACACGCCGAAGAAGAGGCGGTAAGAAAATTGAAATCGGCGGCATTGTCGCTGCAACAGTCCGAAGACCTGGATCTGCTGCTGGATAAAATCGGAGATTCCCGCATTGTGCTGCTGGGCGAAGCAACCCATGGCACCCATGAATTTTATTTATGGCGCAACCACATTACCCGAAGGCTGATTTCGGAAAAGAATTTCAGCTTTGTGGCAGCAGAAGCAGACTGGCCCGATGCGTATCTCATCAATCGCTATGTAAAAGACTACAAAGGCGCTCCCAAAAAATCGAGGGAAGTGCTGAAAAATTTTAACCGGTGGCCAACATGGATGTGGGCCAACTGGGAAACCGATGCCTTTGCTGAATGGCTGCGCCGCTACAACGACGGGCGTGAAGAAAAGCACAAGGCCGGTTTTTACGGACTGGATGTGTATAGCCTGCAGGAATCGCTGGAGTATCTGGCAGCGTATCTGAAAGCCAATGACAGGGAAGCGTATGGTCACGTGCAGAAGGTGTTCCAGTGTTTTGAGCCTTATGGTACGCAAGAAGGATTGTCCTATGCGGTGCGCAATGGCGCTCTCACGCAATCGTGCGAGGCGGAAGCTGTTGCCCTGCTGGCTGCCATCCGGAATAAACAGGCTGGCTACAATGCCGATCCTGAGGCGGCACTCAATGCCGAGCAGAATGCAGTGGTGACGGTCAATGCCGAAAAATACTACCGCGCCATGATTAAAGCAGGGCCGCTATCCTGGAACCTCAGGGACCTGCATATGGCCGATACCCTGGACCGACTGCTGAAATTTCACGGCAAGCAATCCAAAGCAATTGTGTGGGCACATAATACCCACATTGGCGATGCCCGCGCCACAGATATGACCGAAGACGGAATGCTGAACCTTGGACAACTGCTTCATGAGCAGTTTCATGCCCAAGGGGTGTTTAGTGTGGGCATGGGTTCCTACAGCGGCAGGGTGCTGGCATCCAACCGCTGGAGCGGTAAGCCAATTAAGATGGATCAGCCGCCGGCCCGTCAGGGCAGCTGGGAGCATTGGCTGAAAGAGCACGTAGGTGCCGACTGTATGGTGTTTTCAGACGATTTGCGTGAAACGGAATTTTATGAAAAGCGCATCAACCACAGGGCCATTGGGGTGGTTTATCTGCCCGGCAGCGAAGAAACCAAGAACTATGTTCCCAGTGTGATTCCCGAGCGGTATCAGGCGTTTCTGTATTTTCAAAAAACGCACCCTGTGCATGCCATGCATATAGAGCCGGACGGGCTTCAATTGCCCGAGACCTACCCCTGGGGGTTGTGATTGGATTGGCTGTTGCCGCCCGAAATGTGCGGCAACATTTTGTTGCATAATAATTTTGGTTTCTTCTTCCACCTTTTTGTGGAAAAAGGTGGAGCCAAAACCATTGGCGGCCCAAGGCGCCTTACTCAGCGCGGCACTATCCCGCATGGCTCCCCGGCTTGCGCCCTCGCAGCCGGCATAGGCGCGGAGGTTGGGCTGCTCGGGTTTCGCCATGCTCCGCGCGCTGCGGGCCGCCAAAGCGGGGACAACCCAATCTTTTCAGAAAATTTAAATGTTTGCGGTCATCTCGCATTTACCGTCCTGGATAGCTTTTTTGTAGTTGTTGTTTTTTGCCAACCGGGCACAATTTTCAGCGAGCGAAGGGCCTAGCCTTCCTAAACGCTCATGTCACCCTGAGCTTGTCGAAGGGTGACAGCCCTTAATGGACACTACTCACTCTTACCATGTCACACTGAGCTCGTCGAAGGGTGACTTACGTGAGGGTTGCAGCAAAGTTTTTCACGGCTACGTGAAATTCCGCGGTGCTTAATTTGTCTTGTTGCACGAATTTGAATTGCTTGCCCGCAAAGCGTTTGAGATTGTAGATGGGGTAAAGCACCCAGCCCCAGCACCGCGATTTTCACGATCGACCACTCACATTGCGCATGGCGTGCCCAAAGAAGTCACTTTGATAGAGAATGTTCTGACGCGTTGGTCATGAGCTATTTGCAAGAAATGTAATTTTTAAAAATTGGAGAGAAAAATGAAATGCATTGCCAATCTGTTCAAAATAGGTCTCACCACTTCTTTAGTTGTATCGTCACTTTTCATGCAAACTGCATGGTCTCAGTCGATCGACACTTTTCCGTCTAAGCCTATTCACCTTGTTGTTCCCTATCCGGCAGGTGGAACTACCGATCAAGTGGCTCGCGCCATCGCACAACCCATGCGCGAAATTTTGGGGCAAGCCA
>RGEC01000225.1 GCA_009918425.1 Bacteroidota bacterium | reverse complement strand
TCTTTAGCCACTCTTAGCCCAAAATCAAACTTAGAAAGTCGTTGACTGCCAACAATATTAAAAATTCCCTTAGCATTTTTGGCCATTAAGTCACATATCGTTTGCGCAACAACCTCAGCTAAAATCGGAGTAAAAAAAACATCCTCAAACAATTCTAATTTACGTCCTGCCCGAAGCGTGCGAATGATGAAATCACTAAAAGACTGGCGATAACTTGTACCCCAACCATAAAAATTTGTTCGAATTACAAGAGCTTCTGGGTTTTCTTCAAGAACTCTTAATTCAGCCTCAGCTTTGGTAAGACCGTAGATGTTGATAGGAGATACTGGAAAACTTTCATCAACTAATGCGTTATCACCTGAAAATAGGTGGTCAGTAGAAATGTGCACGAATGGTATTTTAAAAATGGCACATACTTTCGCAATATTGATCAATCCATGCCACCATTTTTCCTCCACACGAGCCATTAATCATGGTAATATTGGAGCCAAACCGTGCTTCCAATGCATTCTCTAATAAATCCACATAACTGTGCATGTATGGCTTTGTGGGTGTAAAGTTTTTATCATCACCGGCAAATCCGCTTACATTCAATCCTGCGGTAATACTCATTCCATAAGCTTGTATGGTAACTGGTTGGCCGGCTTTTAATTTTGCCATGGTTTTAGGTAGTTTATCTCCTTTGTATCCAACCAATGTGGAACCATTCCAGTTGTTTCTGTTTGGAATGTAGGTAACACAAGTCCATGAAGTAGCTTTGGTATTCATCAAACCATTGGGTTGACCGTTTCCTTTTTTACCTGCAACAATCGAAACACTTGAAGAAACTTTAGTACTCAATTGTTTTATTGTGTTTCCTGTAACGGAATAATCTATGTTTTGAACAAAAGTCTGAGAAAAATCGTAATTGGTTACAGAAATAATTTTCTGGGGATTAAACATCAGCTTGGCTGTACTGTTCACGCCATTTAAAAGCACCAATTCATTATATACAGTATCCGATTTCCAAAAGGGTTGAAGATATTGTGAAATATTACAGGTAGGGGCATTGGAGGTGTAATTAGGGAATTCATAATATCCCCCATTACTTGGAGTTACCACCACCCAAGCTGTTTTAGCCGGTGTTGCACTCCAGCCCGCTTCTGTTGCGTCTACTGATAGCAGTAAATTGCTATTAACATCATAAAACTTGCAACTTCCACCTGCATAGTAAATGATGTTGGGTTTTGCCGCAATTGCACCAGCAGGTGGTTGCCCGTAAGATTTTACCGCAATAAAAAGCAGTAATAATAAGATTAAAATTTGCTTTTTCATTTTGTTATGGTTCAAAAAGGTAAATAACCCATATTTAGCAGAAAATTTCCCCTTAAGCATTCCTGTAATCGCAAAAATAAGTAATTGAAGATAATTTTTTACCTTCAGCTGCTTCCTTTTTAAGGCGCCTTTTATCAGGCATGGCATAGAAGCTATAACCGCCCAACCATACATGGCTCATTCAGATGGCTGATCACCCAAATTAAGCGTTCTTCTGATTCGCACTTCTCCGGCCGGGTTCATAGTGTGGATTAAACATTCGGGGAGTGGAATGTTTTGTTCACGACAAAAACTCACCAAAAACGCAGCCGATCTTCTTCCGGTGGGCTCTGTAAATTGTTTGTACACAATTGCCCGCTTTTCATTGTTTCACAATCTTTATGATATCTTTTTCTGTTTTCAGAAAATATATGCCGGTATTTAAAAAAGAAAAATCTTTTTCTTCAATTTTATTTCCGCTCCATATTGTTTGTCCGGTGGTATTAAATAAAATGTAACATGAGCCGGCAGCATTATCTGAAAGGTGTATTTTATCAAAAAAGGGATTCGGATAAACAGTTGGGGTTTTCTTCTCTGTTAATGGGTGAATTGCGGTCGGCTGACAAATTGTGGTATATTTCTGAAAAAACTGCCACATCAGATATGTTGCACTAAATTGATTACTTACCGGTACCCCGCCTGAAGACAGTCCGCCCGGCCAGGAATGTTCGCCATCGTAACTCACATACTGTTCTATTACAGCGTTGCAGGAACAATTTGCGTATTTAAAATAATCATATTTAGTCGGGTTTTGATACAATGTGTCTTTCAGAATTTTGCAACCGTAATGTGATGAGATAATCTTAAACATGCTGTCCTGAGGTGGAAAATAGGTTCCTGTTGAACCAACCGTTACACCTCCGAAATACTTCACGTTTTGATCCTGATAGGAGTGGAAACTGATTATGGGAATCGCTCTGGATGGGCTCCAGGGATAATACATCAGATTTCCGGCAACGGGCGCAATGGCGGCAAATCTTTTGGTAAGCTGGTTTGCCAGACGATAACACAGCAGGGCGCCATTTGAGAATCCTGTTGCGTATACGCGGGTGGTATCAATGGGTCTGTTTGAAAAAATACTGTTAAGCAAAGTGTTCACAAAGCCAACATCGTCAATGTTAAGGGTTGTGGCAGGGGCGCAGCAGCCGCCGGCATTCCAGGTTCTGTTGCCTGCAATTTTTACCCCTTCAGGATAAACTACAATAAATCCGGCAGAGTCTGACTTTTGGGTGAGTTTTGATTGAAATTGAATGGATTGATAGCCCAGTGGCCCGCCTCCGTGAAATGCCAGAACCAGCGGGTATTTGGATGATGTACTATAGCCTGTGGGCAAATGCATTAAAAAAGTCCGCCAGCGGCCCCCGGTATAGATACTGTCATATAGGTTGGTTTGCCCGTAAGCCAACGTGGTTGAAAACAGCAGAAGTATACAGGTGATTGAGGTTTTTATTATTTGAGTGAATATGTAAGGCAGTTTCATTTTTGTGTTATAGAATCTGGAAGTGACTGTAATTCAAAGATACATTACAAATTATATTTATGAATGGGAATGTAAGATGTGTTGGTTTTTTTACTTCATGCAGCCAAAGCATGGCTGTATGAAAAAATTTGCGGAAGTGAGGGGTAAAGTATTAAATTTGCAGTCCCATTGGGGGATTAGCTCAGCTGGCTAGAGCGCTTGCATGGCATGCAAGAGGTCATCGGTTCGACTCCGTTATCCTCCACAAACGACCCGCGAAAATGCGGGTTTTTTTATGGGATGTCATTCTTTGTTTACATATTGTATTCTGCGACACTT
>RGEC01000224.1 GCA_009918425.1 Bacteroidota bacterium | reverse complement strand
TTTGCTGTGTACTATCCTTTCAATAATTTCATGTAACTCATTTATAGCGGAAGTTTTTTCCCTAAAAACTTCCTCCTATTACAAACATAAGTGGTTTTTGGGAAGTTTTTCTCATTTTTCGTTTCCTTTTATTTTTAGTTCAATTTAATCATTAAACTTCCTACAGGTATTAGGCAAGGATTACGCACTAACTAATTTTTGCTGTTGGGCGGGGCTCCAAACAGCTTACTAACTGACTAATTGAAGCCCTATCAATGCACCCTATCCCCTCGATATTCCAGGCCGGCTATAATCCCGGCTTCCTGTTCCAGCAGGGTTTGCCAGCGCTGTTTTACCACATCTTCGGGTAAATATTCTTTGGCCAGATCCAGAAACATGCGGTAGTGGCCGGCTTCAGACACCATAAATTCATGGTAGAACTTCCGTAAATCCTCATCCCTGCAATACAAGCTCAACAGCCGGAAACGCTCGCAACTGCGGGCCTCTATCATCGCACAAATCAGCAAATCCTCTACCAGCTGATCTTCCCGGCTGCCGCCCCTTTTCTTGGTGGCAAACAGCTGATGCACATATTCATCCCTGCGGGCGTTACCCAACGAAAAACCGCGCTTGTCCATTTCCTTCAGCACCCGCCTGAAATGGCCCCACTCTTCGGCCACCAAGGGTGTTACCTCCTCCACCACCCGCTTTTTCTCGGGATATTTGATAATCAGACTGATGCCGCTACTGGCTGCTTTTTGCTCGCAGAATGCGTGGTCGGTGAGGATTTCCTCCAACGATTTTTCGGCAATGTTTACCCAGCGTGGGTCAGTGGGCAGTTTCAAACCCAGCATCCGAACCGAACTTATGCCTTCCGATTCTGTGCGCTCATCCATAAAATTAATCTTCTATTTTGGAAACCCTGTTTTGGTGGCGTCCGCCCTCAAACGTAGCATCCAGCCAGGCATCCACAATTTTAAAGGCCTTGGCTTTGCTCACAAAACGCGCAGGAACACACAATACATTCGCATTGTTATGCTGCCTTGCCAGTGCGGCAATTTCTTCCTCCCAGGCCAGCGCAGCGCGAATGCCCTTGTGCTTGTTGGCGGTGATGCACACTCCATTGCCGCTGCCGCAAATCAAAATTCCCAGATCGTTTTCGCCGGTAGACACGCTTTCAGCCACTTTGTGCGCATAATCGGGATAGTCCACGCTATCGGCACTATCCGGACCAAAATCCTGCAGTTCAAGGCCTTTTTCAAGTAAATAAACCAGCAACTCGTTTTTGAGCTTAAAACCGGCATGGTCTGATCCGATGGCTAGATTCATAATGTGTTTTGGTCTCAAAATTACTAGCCCAACATGGCTAAAACTACGATGATGATGATTTGTGGAAAATTAGGATTCTTCCTTTTCCCTGCGCTTCTCTACCCGTTTGGCAATGAAGATGCCCAGCACATACAAAAGCATCAGGGGCAAACCCAGCAACAACTGACTGAAAATATCGGGTGAAGGCGTGGCAATACCTGCAATAATAAAGATAATGATAGCCGCATATCGCCAGTATTTTTTTAGGAATGAGGAACTCACGAAACCAATCCGCGCCAGCACATAAATGAGAACGGGCAGTTCAAACACCAGCCCGGTAGCCAGACACATGAATGTAACAAAACCCGTTACACTGCTCACAGTAATGATGTTTTTTATCTGGGGATTCAGCGAATAGCTTAGCAGAAAATTGCTGGCCAGGGGAACCAGGAAAAAGTAGGCAAATGAAACTCCGGTAAAAAACAACAAAGACACCACAAACAGGCTGCTGCGGGTGCGGCGAATTTCCTTAATACTCAATGCAGGCTTGATAAACTGCCATATCTGGTGGATGAGGTAGGGAAAAGCAATGATGAAACTAACCACCAGCGAAATTTTGAACGCAGATACAAATTGTCCCTGAATTTGCTGGCTCTGCATTTCAAGCGCCGGCGGGTGCCAGCACATCACGTCTTTGCCCGTGAAATACCGTCCTGCCTTGCAGAAAAACTCATAGCCCCAGAAACCTTCTTTAAAGGGCGACAGTATAATCAGGTCAAAGATTTCGGAGACGTAGAAAAAGGAAACGAAAATAAAAATAACGACCACAAGGGCAATCCTGACAAGCCGCTTGCGCAACTCATCGATGTGGTCGAAAAAACCCATGTTTTTTTCATAGGGAAAATCCGGACCGGTCTGATCAAGCGCCATGGGGCTACAAATATACTTTCAGAATGTGGATAATGGAGGAAAATTCCCCGCAATTACTGCATCACCATGCCACCGCACACATTCAGTGTCTGGCCGGTAACATAGGTACTCAAATCCGAAGCGAGGAACAGACAGGCATTGGCCACATCTTCCGTGGTGCCGCCGCGTTTCAAAGGAATGGTATCAATCCATGATTTTTTCACATCCTCGTTCAGGGCTTCGGTCATTTCTGTTTCAATAAAACCGGGGGCTACGGCATTGCAGCGCACATTGCGGCTGCCCAGTTCCTTGGCTACCGATTTGGTAAGCCCTATCATTCCGGCTTTGGAAGCTGCGTAGTTGGCCTGGCCTGCATTGCCTGTTAAGCCTACAATGCTGGTCATATTGATGATGCTACCTGCTTTGTTGCCCAGAAAATGGCGCAAAAACGCTTTGGTAAGGTTGAATGCGCTTTTCAGGTTGGTGTTCATCACCTCGTCCCACTGCTCTTCGGTCATGCGCATCAGTAGGGTATCGCGGGTAATACCGGCATTGTTTATGAGAATATCTACTTTGCCAAATTCTGCGATAACGGCATTCGCGAGCTCTTCGCTGGCTTTAAAATCAGCCGCATTGCTCTGGTAACCTTTCACTTTAACGCCATAGGCGGATGAGAGCTCCGTTTCAAAAGCACGGGCCTTCTCCACAGACGAGGCAAAGGTGAACGCAATATTGCAGCCGTTTTTTGCAAACACTTCGGCGATGCCCTTCCCTATTCCACGGGAGGCACCGGTAATCAAGGCAGTTTTTCCGTTAAGCATGGGGCGAAGATAGTTAAATTCAGCCTTTTGAATTGCAACAGCGAATTTGCAGATTAATTGAATATACGGAATTTTTCTCACATTTCCAAATTAATTGGATTCCGCAAGCCCGCATTATTTTGTTAATTTCGCAC
>RGEC01000223.1 GCA_009918425.1 Bacteroidota bacterium | reverse complement strand
CTGAGCCTTATAAAAACGGCCAGATAAAAGCTAAACAGGGCGATGCATACATCGCTTTGGTGCGCTTCACTAAAGAGGGGCCCGAAATTGAAAGCATCAATGCATATGGTGCTTCTGCCAATCCTAAAAGTCCGCATTATACCGATCAAATGGATCTTTTTGTGAAACAGCAAACTAAAAAAATGACGTTAAACAAGACGGAAGTTTTACAACAGGCCAAACGTGTTTATCATCCACAATAGCCTAAGCATATTTTAAGCTTTAATATTTGTTTAAGAGCAGATAAAAGCTTAGTTTTGCCGTCCAAATAAATCCTAAATGCGGAAGTGGCGTAATTGGTAGCCGCACCAGACTTAGGATCTGGCGCCGCAAGGCGTGGGGGTTCGAGTCCCTCCGCGTGCACTAAACCCAACCTATGACATTTCGTCATATTCGGTTTTTGGGTATTCTATTTGCAAATACATAACCGTGAACATAACTTTTGATAAAATTGACGACCTTAATGCAACGGTTGTCATCAATCTCGAAAAAACCGATTACAGCGAAAAAGTAGACAAAGAACTCCGCCGCATCCAGAAAAACGCCGCCATGAAAGGGTTTCGTCCCGGTAAAGCTCCACTGGATATGGTAAAACGACTTTACGGCAAAAGCGTTATAGCAGAAGAAATTCAGCAGGCTGCATCCGATGCACTGAATCAATATATACAAGACAACAAGCTTGATATTCTTGGTTACCCAATATCATCAGAAAATACACCCAGTGACATTGATATAGAAAACAAAGAATCTTTCAGCTTTGCATTTGACCTGGGCATGGCGCCATCATTCGAACTTGATTTCTCATCCAAAGATAAACTGGAGCATTTTATCATTTCTGTGGGCGACAAAGAAATTGACGAGGATATTGAATATGCACGCAAGCGCTACGGAAAACTGGAAGAGGTAGAGAAAGCCGAAGCTGAGGATATCATCTACGCCAATCTTACAGAGCTGAATGATAATGGTGAACCCCTCGAGGGCGGCATTACTGAAAAGCCGGTAAGTATGGTTGCCAGCCTGGTAGAAGACAAAAAAACACAAAAAACACTTTTGGGCAGTTCAAGCGGCGCCGAAATGACCGTAGATATTCAAAAGTTATTCAATGGCAATGAAGGTGTTATTTCCAGCAGCCTTGGAATAGCACGCGAAGGCGTTAATGACCTTAATCCCAATTTTAAACTGGTTATTACCGACATTAAACGCCGTACCGTAGCCGAATTGAATGAAGATTATTTTAAAGAAGTTTTTGGTCCAGTAGATTACCCCAAAACCGAAGCCGAATATCGCGAACGCATCAAGTCTAACCTGGAGAACTATTACCGCAACGAAGCCGACCTTTGGGTAGACCACCAAATCGGCCACCTGTTAATGGAAAAACACAACATTCAGCTGCCGGATGCTTTCCTTAAACGCTGGTTGCTGGCCACCAAAGCCGACCACTACACGGCAGAAAATATTGAAGAGAAATATGCCGAAGAAAAATCAGCCCTCATGCGCCGCCTGGTAATTGACAAAATTGCGGAGCAATATGAACTGCAGCCATCTCAGGAAGCCATCATGCAGGAAGCAAGGATTTACTACGTAGGAATGTACCGTCAGTATGGCATGAATATCAACCCTGAAGACGGGTTTTTGGATGAAACCATCAAAAAGCGCATGGCCGAAAGGGAATTCGTAACCCAAATGGCTGACAGGGTTATGTACCGAATGGCATATGACAAGGTTAAAGAAACCGTTACGCTGAAAGAGAAAAAAGTGAACGTAGAAGATTACTTCAAGCACGTAAACGAACATAAACACGAGCACGGGGAATAAGAATTCATATTTTAGCATTAACTTCGAATACTATAAATCAAATCACATGGATCACGGTAAAGAATTTCGCAAATACGCTGTAAAGCACCTCGGTTTAAACAGTCTTTATGTAGATAAATACATGGAAATGACGGCCGGAAACCCTCAGGCAGGCATTATCCCCCAAGTTACAGGCCTCACGCCAAACATCATTGAAGAAAGACAAATGAACGCCGTGGCCATGGATATCTTTTCTCGTTTGATGATGGATCGAATCATCTTTTTAGGTGTACCCATTTATGATGATGTAGCCAACATCATCATTGGTCAGCTCCTATTTCTGGAAAGCAGCAATCCTAATAGAGATATTCAGATTTACATCAACAGTCCGGGTGGAAGTGTTTATGCAGGTCTGGCCATATACGACACCATGCAGTTTATCAGCTCCGATGTAGCTACCATCTGCACTGGTATGGCCGCCAGTATGGGTGCTGTACTCATGTGTGCCGGTGAAAAAGGCAAGCGCACAGCCCTTCCCCATTCGCGTATCATGATTCACCAGCCTTTGGGTGGTGCACAGGGTCAGGCTTCCGACATTGAGATCACTTATAAGGAAATCAGCAAACTGAAAAAGGAACTGTATGATATCATCGCCGTTCACAGTGGTCAGACCTACGAAAAAGTGTGGGAAGACAGCGACCGCGATTACTGGATGACTGCACAGGAAGCCAAAGATTACGGCATGATTGACGAGGTGCTGATGAAGCGCAGCAAATAAAACATTCCGTTTCTTACTGTTGTTTTACAGATAGATGAAAGCGAAAAACGCTACCTGTTCGTTTTGCGGACGCAAAAAAGATGAAACCCTGATGCTTATTTCAGGGCTGGAGGCACATATATGCGAACAATGTGCCGACCAGGCGCACAAAATTGTGGAGCAGGAACTGGGTCTTGGTAAAGCCGAGGCTGAAAAAGGAACAACAGATACTGCAGCATTTTCACTACCCCGTCCCGATGAAATAAAGAAATACCTGGATCAGTATGTAATCGGGCAGGACGAGGCAAAAAAAGTGATGAGTGTTGCTGTTTATAATCATTACAAGCGTGTGATGCATCAGCAGGAAGCCGATGAGGTGGAACTGGAAAAAAGCAACATTTTAATGGTAGGTGAAACCGGGACCGGTAAAACCCTGCTGGCACGCAGCCTTGCCAAATATTTGAATGTCCCTTTCTGTATTGCCGATGCAACTGTGCTTACCGAAGCAGGTTATGTAGGTGATGATGTGGAAAGCATTTTATCCCGCTTGCTGCAGGTGGCCAACTACAATGCTGCTGCTGCCGAAAAAGG
>RGEC01000222.1 GCA_009918425.1 Bacteroidota bacterium | reverse complement strand
CGGTAAAGCAAATTGCCTCTGGAAGTGTAAATATATCGGGTATTGGAAGGAGCCACGGCAAGCACATCCAGGTTATTACTGATTCCGGGAGTTACCTTATTCCAGCTTCCACCACCATCATCGCTTCGATACACACCATTCCAGCCACCCCATACCGTATCGTGATTGGTAGGATGCATCACCAGCGGGGTTACCCAGTTGCCTTGAACCGGCCTCGTTAGACTGCTGTAACTTTGTCCCGCATTATTTGTTTTGTACAAACTTCCATACTGGCTGGTTCCAATAGCCACATCAGGGTCGTTTGGAGATGTAATACAATCCATTCCATCGGCTCCCAGCCACTCATACCAGTTTCCATCGGTCCGACGGAAAGTACTGCCGTTATCCTGGGCTCCGCCAATAACAATTTTCGGTTCCAAGGGCGAACAGGCAATGCGGTAGAACTGGCGGACACCCAGCCCGGTAGACAATTCCTCCCAGTCTTCTCCGTTATTTGGACTGTGAAAAATACCGCCATCACTACAGGAATAGACAGATGTATTTACCCATTCCAGGGCGTGCACATCGGCATGGTTGTATCCGGTGCCGTTTGGGTAAGTCCACACGGTAGTGGCTGTAAATGTTTGTCCTGCATCCAGCGATTTAAAACAGATAATACCGGCAATGTGAACCTCATTGGCATTGACCGGATTTGCGCATATGGCCAGGTCATAAGAAGCCTGGCCTTTTGTGTCTTTTCCATCAGGAGAATAACCCAGATAATTGGTTCCGTTCGTTGCGTTTCCAATAACAGTGGTAGTAAATGTTTTACCGGTATCATCAGAAACATAAAATCTTCCCATCACACTGCCTGATGCCTGCAGAACATAAACTCTTGCAGGGTTTGCTGCAGTAACTGCAATTAATGTTCTGCCCAGTTTCCGCATGCCTTGTAGGGTATCAATGCCCACCCAGGTTTTTCCTGTATCCGCAGAGCGACGCACATACGTAGTTCCTCCGTTTCCACTGGCATACATGACCGCTTTGTTGCCCGGATTAAACTCTACATCTTCGGAAGTATTGGTTTCCACACGTTTCCATACCGCACCGCCGTTCACAGAACGCCACAAACCATTCGTGGCGGCACAAAAAATCAGATTCGAATTGCCCGGAAACACTTTAACCTGCCTACAACTGCTTGGCCCTGAACCTGTTGCGACCCAGGTTGCACCGGCATTGGTAGATTTCAGCACCCCACCTGAGGTAAGCGATGCGTAAATAGTATTGGCATTATTGGGATCGAGGCAAAGATGAAATACATTCATCCAGCCGGAGTTGACAAAATCTATCAGCGGTGCCCAATTCTTTCCGCCATCGGTGGTTTTCCAGATGCCGCCACCGGGACTACTCACATAAATCACATTTTCATCTGCAGGATTAACCGCTACGGAGGTAAGCCGTCCCACTCCGGGATTCCAGCTGCTGGTCTGGTTCCAGGTTCTCGGCCCGACCTCTTTCCAGGTAAATACCCCACGACTTTTCACCCCTGTATTGCGAACCGCCTGGTGATAAGCCCTGTCCTCGATTTCGGGCTCTATCAAATATCCTTGTTCATTGGTATGAAAACGACGCTCATAAAGCCAACGTTGATATTGATTATTACCGCTCCCCTTATCAGTGCCATGAATCTTAAAGTATTCATCTGCTTTGCGCTCAATTTCATCAAGAGTGAGGTCTTTGCGCTCCATCAGCTGGAAAATATCCGTCTGAGCAAACGCATTAAATGCAACACAAAGAACAGCTATAAAAAGTACGTATTTTTTCATGAAATATTGAGATTTCAAAGATACGTAATTCCCTGATTTACCTAAGAATTCTAACGGTAAAACCTCAGAAAAGTTCCTGTAGGCAAGCCCCTGCCGGCCTTGTCTTTCAAAATCAGCTCTCCGCTTTCGAATGCCTGTTTGGGAAAATGACTTTGTATCAGGTTTTCTGTTATCAGCGGCGAAAACCCCATGCTGTAAAGGTTAATCAGGAAAAAGGCATGCTCTTTCTCCAGCAATTCGGCACACATCCCAGTCAATTCATTGATTTGCTTCTCCAAGATCCATTTTTCGCCATCCGGACCCCGACCATAAGCCGGTGGATCAAGTATAATACCATGGTAGGTTTTTCCACGCTTCATTTCCCGCTGAACAAACTTAAAAGCATCTTCCACCACCCATCGGATATCCTTCAAACCGCTTGCTTCCATATTTTCACGACTCCATGAAACTACCTGTTTCACACTGTCTACGTGGGTAACATCTGCACCTGCGTTGCAGGCTGCCAGTGAAGCACCGCCTGTATAGGCAAATAGATTCAGAACCCGTGGGCGTTGCACCGGCAAAGCACCTATTCTTTCAGCGATAAAATCCCAGTTTTCGGCCTGTTCGGGGAATATACCAACATGTTTGAATGCGGTAAGGGCCAGCCTCATTCGGAGGTTGAGCTTACCCTTTTTGTATGCTACCATCCATCTGTCCGGCATACCCTGTTTCACCTGCCAGTTTCCGGCATCTGCATCTTTGTCATTTTTTCTAAAAAAAGAAGCATGGGCAAGCCTTTCCCATTCCGATTCGCTGAGACCTTTGTCCCACACTGCCTGTGGCTCGGGCCTGCGCACCACGTATTTCCCGAACCGTTCCAGTTTTTCAAAACCGCCCGTATCCAGCAATTCATAATCGGGTAAGTGAGTAGGCACTATGCGCTTAAAAGGCATGGGACAAAGATACCCACAAAGAAATTATTTAGCAGACTTTACAATCTGCAATGCTCCGGGCCTTCCATCTACCTGAAGCAGATATACTCCTGATGGCAGTTCCGGCCATGAAATCGCTTTCAGTGCGCCTGACTGCAATAGCTTTCCTTTCACGTTGTAAACTTTACAATATGTGGTTTCCGAGATCCCATCGAGTTTCACAACATCACTGAACGGAACAGGGTAAGCTACCATTGATTTGTCTGCTGTCGATTTCAGACCCGCGGTCACATTGCCGGATCCACCTCTTACAAGCAGCACCATGTTTTTTCTGGTCTTTACATCATAGGTTGTTATGCCATAACGTGTATCCAGATACCACGCACTGACTGTTTTGTTGGGCAAAGTAGTGGAAGTCCATATTTTCATGGCAGGTGCAAGGCTGTAATAGGCCGTATTCAAAGCAGGATTCATGCGGCTT
>RGEC01000221.1 GCA_009918425.1 Bacteroidota bacterium | reverse complement strand
CTGCTCAGGTTGGCAATGAGTTTTACAAACTATTCGTTAAATACAGAAAAGCGTTACCGCAGGTAAGTATTTTGGTAATAAGTGGTGGTGATATGGGAAGATTGACAGATAACATTCCAACCTCCTACCCCTACGCAGGTGTATTTGCTGAGGAACTTGAAAAAGCCGCAGAAAAAGCAGGATGTGCTTTTTTTGATCTGCATAGTTTAATGCAATCAAATGGAGGCATTGCTGAGTGGGTAAAGCAAGGTAAAGCCAGCCTTGACGGGCATTTGAGTCCACAGGGACAAAAGTTTTTTGCGGAAACACTATTTAAGGAAATGATGAAATCCTATGACATTTATAAACTAAGGAAGAAAAATAGCCATTAAACGACTGATATACATATTGGTATTTACCTGCTGCAATGTGTTAACAGCACAGACCAGTTTGCCTGTATGGCCTGAGAATCCCTATACAGCCTATTCGTTTATCAAACCGCAATTCAACAGCCTGCAGTTTTATGACCGAACATTGGCCGAGCCATTGTTTGCCAAACTAAAGAATGCAAAAGACCATAGGGTAACTATTTTGTATATTGGTGATTCACATGTTCAGGCAGATGGTTTTACCGGTGAACTTCGCTCCCGTTTCCAACAAACCTATGGAAATGCCGGACGTGGTTTGGTATTTCCATATTCTACAGCCAGAACACATGCCACCGTTGATTATTCCACTGCTCATACCGGCAGATGGCTAAACGCGAAAAACATTGAGGCAAAACCGCAATTTCACTTAGGTGTTAGTGGTGTGACAGCAAGAACTGTAGACAGTGATGCCTCTTTCCGGATAACATTCAAAGGTACCATACAACCGGACCAAAAACGCATCCGCATTTTCTTGAAAAAAGATGCCCAGAGTTTTGATTTCACGGTCAAATCCGGAAATAGTCAGGTTTTTGTTGATGTATTTAATACCGATTCCACTACCAATAACAATATGGTTTTGGTGGATTTGCCTTCCATAAGCAATGAAATCACCTTTACATTGAAGAAATCGGATACCGCACAGGTAATGTTTGAAATTTATGGAATAAGCATTGAAACTGCTGAAGACAAAGGTGTACTTTTTCACAGTGCCGGAATAAATGGTGCAGGTCATTATTCACTGCTTAGACAGGACCTTATGAAAGAACAGCTTGAATTGATAAGACCAGATGCCGTGGTAATTGATCTTGGAGCCAATGATTTTTACCGTGGTCAACTTGATACCGTTACATTTAGTGCCAATTTGCTCAAAATCATAAACATCATTCGATCTGCAACACCACAGGTAACCCTAATTTTAAGTTGTTCGCAGGACATTTACCGTGGCGGATACAGTTTACCGGATTGTATGGTTTTTTCAGATGTTGTTCGCGAATTTTCCAAACAGCATCAATGCCTGTTTTATGACTGGTATTGGGTTGCAGGTGGTCGCTTCTCCATGAAGCAATGGCATCAGAACGCTTTGTCGTCATGGGATATGGTTCATCTCAATCACAATGGCTATTTGCTAAAAGGGAAATTAATGGCTGAAAGCTATGAAAAAACGGCAGCCTGGTTACATAACCATGAAAATTCGCGATCATTAATTTACAATATTGATTCCTTAAAATTAACCCAGATCGACACATCCAAATCCAATATTGCAGCTCCGCAAACAATAATACGAAATCAATGGATTTATCACGGGGTACTGCGTGGACAGACAATATGGACTGTTGCAGCCAGGTACGGTGTAAGTGCTTATCAGATAAAAAAATGGAATCGCATCAGAAGCAATTATCTCCGGACAGGACAGGTTTTAAAAATTTACGCACCTATTAAAGTTCCGGTTCCGGCTTCGACTCCAACTCCGGCAAAGCCTGCCATTTCAACACAAGAAAACACCAGTGATTCTACCCAAACTGCCCTGCAGCCAATTCCTCCAAAATCAACACCAAAGCCACCGGTCGTTCAAAAAACACCTGCGAAGAAACCGCAGTCTTCTCCCGTTGCGAATAGAGCGGTATATCATAAGATTAAATCCGGTGAAAGCCTGTTTTCAATAGCTAAAAAGTACGGCACCAGTACTTCGGCTATTATGAAGCTCAACAATATGAAAAATCATAATATTCGAGCTGGCAAAACAATTCGCGTCAAATAATGGCATTCAACTCATCATTGTTTGTGCTTGTTTTTGTGGTATTCTACTGCCTGTATGTTCCACTGGCAAAGAAACCTGCATTACGAACAATGCTGTTGTTTATTTTTAATGTTGTTTTTTATTTTTTGCTGAGTGGCCCGGGTATAGGCATTTTATTCACACTAAGTATCGCAGATTTCTTGCTGGCTAAAAATATTTTCGGTGCAAACTCAGAAAACAAAAAACGGCTGCTTCTGATTGGGGTTTCATTTTATGTATTCCGCTCGCTGGGTTATGTTCTTGATGCGTACCACGAAAACATTGAAAAACCGGAGACAAACTGGTTTCGGTATTTTACCTATTTGAGTTTCTTTCCTCTTATACTTCAGGGACCCATTTCTTCAGCCCGTGATTTTCTTCCCGAACTGCAAAAAGGATTTTCCGCCAAAGATGTTCCGTCAGGTGAGGCATTCTTTCTGCTTGTTTCAGGAATCATCAAGAAATACGCCCTTGCTGCCTACATCACAGCCAATTTTACAGAACGTGTATTTGGCAGTCCTCACCTTTTTACCGGCATGGAAAATCTCTTCGCGGCCGTTGGGCAGGCATTGGTGGTTTTTCTCGATTTCAGCGGCTACACCGATATGATGCTGGGTATGGCTTTGCTGCTGGGTTTCAGGATTGCAGAAAATTTCCATTTCCCCTATGCATCTGCCAACATTACCGAATACTGGCGCAGGTGGCACATGAGTCTGAGTAAATGGCTCAATGAATACCTCTTTTTTCCATTGTCCTTTTCGCTGCGAAGCTGGAAAAAATGGGGAACCATTCTTGCTGTAATGGTAACCTTTCTAATCAGCGGTTTCTGGCACGGAACTTCCATTAATTATACATTCTGGGGTGCATTACATGGCCTGGCTTTATCTTGGGACATAGCTTCATCGGGTATTCGCGATAAAATTAAGAAATGGGTTCCAAAATGGATTTACAACCCGGTATCGGTAGGACTTACTTTTATGTTTCTAGCCTTAAGCGGAATTTATTTTCGGGTGGAAGACATGAACACCGC
>RGEC01000023.1 GCA_009918425.1 Bacteroidota bacterium | reverse complement strand
AGCTCATTGGTAGAACGTAAGTGGTTATTGACGGTTAGCAGGTCCACCGCAGTTTTGCCTTCCTGATATAATGCACTAATTGCCCTAAAAACCACCTTGTTTTCAGGTGCATAAAAGTGTGCCTCTGACAAAATGTCAATAACCTCATTGATTTTCTCGCTCTCCAGCATCATGGCGCCAAGCACCGCCTCTTCAAGGTCGCGGGCATTCGGTGGAACGCGCCCTTGATAATCTGCAGGTAATACAGGTGAGTTCTTGCGTTTGCGGTTTGTATTGTTGCTGGAGTCCATAGGACTAACAAAATTAAGTTTTTTCAATATGGCAGGATTGGTTATGCTCAGTAATATTTTTGAACATAGCCCGTGGAAGAATAGTGCATAACTCAAAATCAATGGCACATTGTCATACAGCGCGTGGCAAATGATATTTGGCGTAAAATTTGTCGACTGTATATTTAAAAGCACAAACCTGACGTTTGTGTGTTAGTCATCATATTTAACCATCAATTGATATTAATTTTGTAATAAGGGAAACTACTACATGGAAGCCAAATTTTCACCACGGGTCAAGGAAGTAATTCAGTTTAGCAGAGAGGAAGCCATAAGGCTGGGTCATGACTATATTGGTTGTGAGCACTTGTTGTTAGGCATTATTAGGGAAGGAGAGGGGAAAGCACTGTTAACCCTTCGCCTGCTTGACATTGATACCATTAGGCTGAAAAAGTCTATTGAGGACACCATTAAATCTACAGCCAACCGCACCACCAATCTGGGCAATATACCTTTGACCAAGCAAGCTGAAAAAGCCCTTAAAATCACCTATCTGGAGGCGAAAATTTTCAAAACAGATCTTATAGGAACCGAACATCTTTTGCTTAGTATACTGCGTGATGAAGATAATACTGCGTCAAAAGTATTGGCGCAATTTGGTATTACATACGATATATTTAAAGCAGCTCTTGAGGAAGGTGTAGACATGCAATCACCCAAAGCCGAGGCTCCCGGTGAAGATCAGGACAATCCCGAGGATTTTTATCGTGAAGAGCAAAAAGCTACCGAAGCGCGTAAAGGAAAAGGTAAGAGCAAGACCCCTGTTTTGGATAATTTTGGACGGGATTTGACAAAATCGGCCGAAGAAGGTAAACTAGATCCAATTGTGGGCCGTGAAAAAGAAATTGAGCGGGTGAGTCAGATACTGAGTCGCCGAAAGAAAAACAATCCTGTCTTAATCGGAGAACCCGGTGTGGGTAAGACCGCCATAGCCGAAGGCCTTGCCCTGCGCATTATACAGCGTAAAGTTAGCCGTGTGTTGTTCAATAAGCGTGTAGTGAGCCTTGATATTGCCAGCATGGTGGCCGGAACCAAATACCGTGGCCAGTTTGAAGAGCGAATGAAGGCCCTGATGATGGAACTGGAAAAAGCCGATGATGTTATCCTCTTCATTGATGAAATACATACCATTGTAGGTGCCGGTGGTGCCAGCGGTTCGCTGGATGCCAGCAATATGTTCAAGCCTGCTTTGGCCAGAGGCGAAATTCAATGTATAGGAGCTACTACCCTGGATGAATATCGCCAGTATATTGAAAAAGACGGTGCCCTGGAGCGTCGTTTTCAGATGGTTATGATTGAACCAGCAACACCCGAGGAGAGTGTGGAGATTCTGAACAATATTCGCGACAAGTATGAAGAGCACCACAACGTAGTTTATACGCCGGAAGCAGTAAAAGCATGTGTAGATTTGAGTGTTCGCTATATGAGCGACAGGCATCTGCCGGACAAGGCCATAGATATTCTGGACGAGGCAGGTGCGCGGGTTCATATCAGCAACATTCATGTACCTTCAGAAATCGTGAACCTGGAGGCTCGTATTGAAGAGATAAAGGTTGAGAAAAACCGCGTAGTGAAAAGCCAGAATTTTGAGGAAGCTGCAAAACTTCGTGATGACGAAAAACGTTTGCTGGAAGAGCTTGAAACTGCCAAGGCACAGTGGGAAGCGCAGTCTGCACATGAGAAATTTACGGTATCAGAAGATGATATTGCCGATGTAGTGAGCATGATGACCGGGATTCCCGTGAAGCGAATGGCTGAGGATGAGAGCAGACGCCTGCTTAAAATGGCAGATACCCTAAAAGGCCGGGTTGTTGGTCAGGATAAAGCCGTAGAAAAGCTCACCAAGACCATTCAGCGCACTCGTGCGGGCTTTAAAGAGCCCAATAGACCTATCGGATCATTTATTTTCCTGGGACCAACCGGTGTGGGTAAAACAGAGCTTGCCAAGGCACTTTCTGAATTTTTATTTGATACGGATGACGCCATGATTCGCATTGATATGAGCGAATACATGGAGAAATTTGCTGTTAGCAGGCTTGTTGGAGCTCCTCCCGGCTATGTAGGATACGAAGAAGGCGGATTGTTGACCGAAAAGGTTCGTCGCAAGCCCTACAGCGTTATTTTGTTTGATGAAGTAGAAAAAGCCCATCCGGATGTGTTTAATCTGTTGCTGCAGGTGCTGGACGAAGGCCAGATGACCGATAGCCTGGGCCGTAAAATCGATTTCAGGAATACCGTTATCATCATGACGTCCAATATTGGTTCCAGAACCTTGAAGGATTTTGGCACGGGTGTGGGATTTGCTACAGGCAATAAGGAAGCCTCGCGTGAAAAAGAAAGCAAGCAGGTGATAGAAAATCAGCTTAAGAAGTTCTTTTCACCTGAGTTTCTAAACAGGATTGATGACATCATCGTGTTTAACAGCCTTGGCAAGGATGAAATAATCCATATTCTGGATCTTCGTATGGCAAAGATGCTGAAGCGCATTTCAGATCTGGGTTATAACATCAGCCTTACCAAAGCAGCCAAGGAGTTTTTGGCAAACAAAGGCTTCGATCCCGATTTTGGCGCACGTCCTTTGCAACGTGCATTACAAAAATACCTTGAAGAACCCTTGGCGGAAGAAGTGCTGAAGGGCAATCTTAAGGAAGGTAGCGAGCTGAAGGTGGATCACAAGAAAGAGAGTGAAGAGCTCAATATCAGCATAGTGAAATCTAAGGCTAAGGAATCTGAGAAAAAGGGATAGTAAAAAATTCCGGCTATACAAAAGAAAGCCCCGCCGATTGGCGGGGCTTTCTTTTGATATCTGTCAGGTTTGATCTTTGCCTGCATTTTTCCCAACAAAAAAGGCATCCATGAGGATGCCTTTTTTGTTATGGTTGTTACAGCAATTATTTGCTGATAGTGATTCTGCGAACGGCAGTATTTTCACCGGAGCTTACACGTACCATGTAAACACCATCTGAAAGGTTACCGCTGTTGATGCTGATCAGACCATTGTTTTCTGTGCTGATTTGTTTAACCACAGCACCTGACATGTTGGTGATAACAATGTTCAGGTTTTTGCCAAAGTTGCTCTTCACAGACAGGTTGAACTGACCGTTGTTGGGGTTAGGGAATACAGCCACACCGGTAGTTTCAAGGTCTTTCACGGCAGCGCGGTTCATAACCACTTTCTTGGTAATGCTGCACTCGCAGAAAGGAGCAGTAGTTGACCTTGCACGCATAGTTACATCATAGGCACCATCAGCCTGGAAGTCATACTGAGTTTCAGCATTAACACCGCTGGTTTTGTTGGTACCACCACCCTGGAAGATCCAGTTGTATTCTACTTTGTCCTGACCACCTGCTACACCGGTAGAGGCATTCAAAGGATTCAGTTTCACACCGCGGAAACCGAAAGCATAGTCGGTATTGACAGTGAAATCACAGGTGCGGGGACCTTCAAAGATATTCACGGGGATTACCATAGAATCGGTGCAACCACCTGCAATGCTTGCGTAAAGGGTTACGTTGGGTGAGAAAGATTTGTTGTAGGTGTGTACAGGCTTAGATGAGGTAGAAGTAGTACCATCACCAAAGTTCCACAACCAGCTGATATCGCCCTGAGGCCATGTGCTGGTATTGTCGAATGCCATAGGTTTACCCAAGCAAACGTCCTGAGCAGTGAATGAAGCTTTAGGCTGAATACCTACTGACAATTCTTTGGTGAATGAACCTTTGCAGCCATTCATAAGATCAATATTGTAAGTAACAGTCTTGGGGCCCAGAGCGCTCCAGTTGTGTGAAGGGTTTTCCAAAGAAGAAGTACCGCCATCACCGAAGTTCCAGCTGTAGGTTTTAACAGTTCCGCCTGCACCGCTAACGGTGGGAGTAGTGTTTGTAAATACAGTGGCCGAGCGAGAGCAAGCAGGTGAATTAATGAATGATACTTTGGGACTTTCAAGAACAGTAATGTTCTGAACAGAGCTGTCTTTGCATCCAAACACGCTGGTAGCAACCAGTTTTACACTCTTGGTGCCGGGGGTACCAAATGTTTTCTTGGTATCATCCTCGGTAGAGTAGGTATTGTCTCCAAAGTTCCAGAAAGAACCGAAGGTACCGGAAGCGATGCTTGTTTTGTTCATAAAGCTGTATTCATCATTGTCGCAAGAACCTGCAACCTGAGAGAAAGATGCTTTGGGAGAAGGGAACTGATACACACGCTGAGACGTAGTACTGATACATCCGTTAAGGTTGGCAGTAAGGGTTACTACATAAGTACCCGGGGTGCTGTAACGGTATTTAACGGTGGCGTTGTTGTCATTTTTGTTTTGGCCATTACCCCAGTTCCAGTTTGAGTTAACACCGGTGGTGGGGGTAGTCTGGTTAATGAATGTCAGATCCTGACCTTCACATGCATTTTGCTTGGTGAATTTAACAGTGGGGTTGGGGTTGACCACAATGTCTGCACTGTCAATGGATACAAAACCGTAGGGAAGGGTTCTTGCATACATTTTCACACGGTATGTACCTGGTTTGGGGAACTGGAATACAGGTGAAGGGGCACCGGAAGTATCGGCAGCAATGCCGGTACCGAAGTTCCAGAAGAATTCCATACTACCACTGCGAACAGTGCTGGCCTGATCGAAGGGAACGTTGTCACCGTCGCAAATTCTGCTTGGGTATTTGAAGTCAGGTACGATGGTAGGATAAACCAGAATGTCACGCTTGATTAAGGTGTCACAACCATTGTTAAGGTCGGTGATTTTGGTAACCAGGGTAATCATGCTGTCTTCGTAAGCCGTGTTTGCGGTTGAGAATTTAACTTCCAGATCGTTTGTGCTGCCGGCATGATTCAGTATGCTGCCTGCTCCGGAAAGGATGGTTCCGCTCTTGGTCTGTGCATACACAGAAGCTGTCCAGTTTTTACCGGTACTTGAGCCGGTTCCGTTCCAGTAGGTAGTATTGCTGTAAGCCCTGGGTGCATTTATATTGTAATGAACTGCACGGTTAACCTGGGTAACATCATTAGACTTGCCAAACTGATAGAATGCTGTAGAGGGGGTAGTACCTTTGCTGTATTTACCTCCACCGGGTGCGGGTTTAACGGTAGTAACAAACACAAATGAATCGTTGGCACGGTTATCATCGGGAATATCAATGAATACAGCTACACGAACGGTACCAATGGTGTTAATTCTGATTGGTGCTGTGAAGCGTATCATGTTGGTATCATTTACGAGCAGCCTTTTGGTTACTGTTCTTGTAACTTTTGTACCTCCGGTGTAGGTGTATGCTACATTGAAATTGTATGCTGTATCAGGTGTGTAAAGGTTTTTAACCTGAATATTCAGGTTTTGTTCCCAACCTGCGCAGATGCTTGAAGGAACGGAGAGGTTTGAGCTTACAGCCTGAATATCCATGAAGTTTTCCATGGCTCCACGGTCAGACATTATTATGTTACGGCTTTTACCGTTGTATTCTGTAGGCGCATCGGTAGTGGTGGGAACGTTGTTCTGGGTTTTGAATTCCTGACAACGCAAATCGCGTGTAGATACGTTGGTAAACAGAGGATCTCCGTAAATATCTCCAATTTGGCCACCTGCTCCTGAACTTTTCCATGTTGCGTAATCATACACATAACCTGCTGAGGGATAGTAGCTATACATTCCCCAGCCGGAGTTTGGTGCATAAATGGTGTTGTTTTTGAACGACATGTTGGCATTGGTAGTCCAGTACTGGAAACCCCAGTAATAAGGCGTGTTATCATAGAACACATTGCCTTCAAATGTCTGGGTGGCCGTTCCGTTTCCGTAAATCCACCAGTTGTAGTAGTTCCAGCCAAAACCGGCAGTAACGTTCCAGTTGAGGGTATTCTGTTTGAACAAAATGCGGCCTGTTCCGCTCGCACTTGTGTAAAGGCCATACGTATAATAACCACCGCGTGTGTGGGTAGAAACGTTTGACGACCACAGGTGGTTGCCTGTACCAGCAACTGAGTAGAAATTGTAAACATAACCGTAGGGACCGCTCTGCTGCAGTTCATCAATCATGTTACGGGTAATATTCCAAGAGCCATTATTACAGTATATTCCATACATATTATAGAAAGAATAAGCAGTGCTCAATGAAATGTTGTTTTTAATATAGTTGTCAGATATATTGGTTTCGTAAGAAGTAGGCGTCTGACCAGAACAATAAATACCGGAGAAGTTTGCGTTGGGGCGGCAGTCACGGATGGTGTTTCTGCGTATGTTGTAATCATTACCGCCGTTGCAGTAAATACCTTTAACATAACCTGCGGTAAAACTTGTGCTGGTTCCATTGTTTCTGAGGTTGGTTATTACGTTATCATCAATGTTGCAGAAGTTATTTACCTGAGAGAAAATACCCAAATTACCTCCTGTGTTAGACATAATATTGGTTACCTTGTTGCCCTTGATAGAGGATGGATACGTAGAAGTACCGGTAACAGCACCCATTTGAATGTTCCAGTTAGAAGTATTTGCTGCTGTTACTGCAGCATTGCGGAAAGGTAAGTCATGCACATTATTGGAGTCAATCCTGTTGGCACGGCTGGTTGCACCATTGTATAGCATATACAAAGAGTACAATGTACTAGCAGGTATACCGCTGCTGTTGTTGTCGCGGCTTAGATCATTACCAATTATTTGGCTGCCATTCGAATAAGCGCTGTTTATTCCATAAACATAGTAGTTTTGAATGGTATTTCCCCTAAAGGTATTGTTAAAGGCAGTTGATGTGTAGATAGAGGTGCTCTGAACCTCGAAAATACCGGCAAAAGGACCCGGGCTATTGAGGTTAGTTGTTCTCATTAAGTTGTTAATGATAACATTGTTACTACCATTACCACCGCTGATAGCACCGCCTGAAAGGTTAATCAAGGCAGTTGAGCTGGAGAATGCAACGTATGCACCGCCGCTGCTTGTAACGGCTGATGCATAGTTTGAAAACTGTAAGGTGCAACTGCTGATACTGTTGTTATCTGCATTGTTCGTAAAACGAACTCCCATTACATTGGTTGCTGTTCCAGAGTTTTGGATAACCAAATTGTTGAACGTGAAGTAGTCCGCACCATCCATCAGAATTACTTCTGGTGTAAGTGATACCCCGGCGTAGGTTACAGTATATCCGTTACCATTAATGGTAACTGTGTTAGTACTGTTGCTGGGAAATGAACCATGCTGAGTGAAGCTAATTCTGGATGTTTCAGTGGTGCTGGAAATAACGTTAACCGTTAGGGCTCCATTAACACCAACAGAATTAATTGCAGTGGCAAATGCACTAAAGGTGGAATATGTTCCGCCGGTTCCAACGGTAACTGTTCCACTTAACTGGGCTTTTACCCACCCCGAACCGGTGAGCATCAAACCCAGGGCAAGGGCTTTGAGGCCGTTGCGCTTGATGGTTTTGTAAATTGTATTCATACAGTGAGTTTAAATGTAGTTTGGCTACAATATTAAGACTTTGCAACTTTAAAATGGAATTTTTCAATATTTTTTTTATCAATAATTGTTCTCAGGCTTCTGATAATGATGTATATAAGCCGTATTAAGTCACTATTGTCATGGTTTTATGACAATTCTATGACGCTGTGAGTAGGGATTACTGAATGACCCTGCGGATCTGAAGAAAGCGGGGTTTGTAGTAAGATGAGCTTAGCACATCATAGGTTATTCCCCTTCTTGTGGAAGCATGAATAAAATAAATATTGGTTGGTGTAACCTCAGTGATTATACCCACATGACCAATGCTTTTGTTACGGCTGTTGGATCCGGTGAAACAAATAATATCTCCGGGGCGGGCAGAACCGGGATGTACTTTTATGCCGTGCTGAAAGTACTGGGTAGCACTTGGACTAAGGTTGATGCCTTGTGACTGGCTAAAGCAGTACATAACAAAGCCGCTGCAGTCAAAACCACCGGGTTTTTTACCCCCATAGCGGTAGGGTGTTCCAACATGTTTATCAGCGAATTGAAGCAGTCGGTTGATTTCCACAATGTGGGTTGCGCCTGTATCAGGAATAATCAGTCCCTGTGAATCATTGTCAGCTGTTCTTAAAGTATCTGCCGGTTGTCTTCCCCAGATTCCGCTGCAAAGCATAGCTGCGAAAAAGATGAGTAATGATTTTCTCATGGCAGCGATGTCTTAAAAGCGTTGTAGCGCTGTGTGAATGTTTGTCCAACCTTGCCCCCAAGTGCCTGCCATTTATCAGTAATTGCCTGAACACGGTTGTCAGGGTTTGGGTGTGTGCTAAGCCACTGAGGCGCACCGCCGCTTTGACCCTGGTCTATAAGTTTCTGAAAAAAGCCTGCAGCGCCTTTGGCATTGTAAGCTGTGGGGTAAAGCCATGTAACGGAATACATGTCGGACTGAGATTCATTTTCGCGGCTGTATTGCAGCATTTTAATCTGAGCTGCAACGCGCACCAGCTGTCCTTTGTTTTTGCCAAATACTATATCAAACAAAACACCCAGGCCATACTGGCGGGTGAGTGCATCAGTGCTGTGTCTCATATCGGCATGTGCCATTTCGTGTCCCATAACACCTGCAAGCTGATCTTCGCTCTCCAGGTATTTAATCAATGCTGTATAAAAGTAAATATAACCGCCGGGCGCGCAGAATGCGTTTAGCGTAGTGTCATCTTTGATTATTCGTATTCTCCACGGAAATTCCGCCTCATAATTCAATTCGTTGTGCACAAGAATGCTATCCCTAAGATTGTACAGATATTTGTATGCTGCAGGATAGGTAGCCGAATCCAGAACTTGTATGTTCGGGTCGTTTTCCAGTTCCTGCACAACCTGCAGTCCAAGATCTTTGTCATCCTGTATGGTAAATATATTGATAGATCCATCCTTATCTCGGCAGGCCTGAAATACGCCGATGAGAGAAACGGCAAGCGCGGTAAAGATGGAAAATTTAACAAATGTTCCCATGGGATTACTTCCTTAACAAAAACTGTTCCGAAAATAAAATTATGGGATAAAATCAATTAAAAAGGATATCCAATGCCTATTGCCAGTGCGGTTTCCTTAAGTAAATAATTATTAAATCCAAGGAAGTTTTCTTTGTTTAAAAGCCAGCGATTTCCCAAGGGTTTACCGGGGTCTCTCACAGGCAATCCCCAGTCTAAACGGAAAAGGAAAAACTTGAAATCAAAACGGAAGCCTATCCCGGCATTCATAGCCAGTTCCTGGCCCCAGGTAGCGGGATTTAGCGTGCCGGTTTTTTGGGTCTGTCCGGCTCTTTTGAGGTTCCAGATATTTCCCATATCAAAAAACAGGGCGCTTTCGAGGAATTTTGGAATTATGGTGAAACGGTATTCAAAATTGGTTTCGAAGAGAAATTCTCCTGACCGGTCAATGAGTGTAAGGCTGGTGTCGGGGGTTGTTCCGGGACCTAGCCTGCGGGGTCTCCAGGCCCTGAGGCTGTTGCTTCCGCCTATGAAATAGCGCTTGTCATATGGAACATCTTTGCTGTTGCCATACGGCAAAACAAGACCTGCATTTGCCCTGAAGGCAATGGTATTGAGTTCATCCAGGGTTTGTCTCAACCGGACTTCGCCTTCCATTTTTGCATACTGAAAATACCTTACCCCCAGAAACGGGTAACTGCTGTCGGCGCGAAAACCTTTGCTCATGCTGCGCAACAGACGGTGTAGGTTACCGCTGGTTTCCAGGCCGGCACGCGTAAACAGATAGGTTTCTCCGGGTTTTGTGCGGTTGTTGGCATAGATTAAACCAAGCTTGGCGGCGGAAATAAACTGGTCGGTAAAAACCCTTCTCACAAAATCCTGGTCAAGTGCCGGCAGGCGTGGAAGGAATGAAGGATCCAGGCGGTTTCGGTTAAAGCTGATTTCCAGTGGGGTGTAATACCAGCTCAGGCGAGATCGGAGAAACTGAAAAGTAATACTGGCGGGCAGGCTGCTGCGCCTGAAATTTACGTTGTTCTCAAACTGATAGGAAAGCGACAAAACGGTGTTCCTTCGCTGGGTTTTGGTTAGTTTATCAATACCATTCAGCAGGGTAAAGTGGGGCAGTGAAAGCGAAGCGTTGAAGCCTTGCTGCAAACCATATAATAAATTCGATGTCTGGTCTCGGCGAATGATGGCTTCATATGAGGTGATGGATGACAGGCGAAAACTCTCTCCGTGGTGAAAAGTGTTGCGGTTGTTGAAGGCAAGTATGCCTGCCAGACCAAAACTACGTTGACTCTGAGTCTGAAAGTTGGTTCCTGAAGTTCCTTGCGGCGAATAGAGTCCTTGGGGCTCAAATGAAACATACATCCGCTGAAATGCCTTAGCCATAATTTGCGGTGAAATGGTCAGTTGATTGGTGTCAATTTCATATCGGATATCTACATACGAAAACAAGCCGCTTTCTGACAGTGATTTGTAGGTGTCTTCGCCCGCTTTTTGCGAGTATCGCATTCCACTGTCGATGCCAATCAGGGTTGCCATGGTTTGGGCTTTAAATGGATAGTGCCCCATTATCAGCAATTTACCGTTAACCCAAACAGAATCCGGAAAGTTGTTTGCAAGAAATATGGCACTGCTTTCTATTTTTAGAGTCGGGCGGCCAAATTTATATTGCCTGAAAGGTTTGCCATTTCTGGGTAAGTCCATTTTTAGGTAAACCGCAGCTTCTTTCTTGCCGGCCAGGGTGTCCAGTTCGAAATAAAAATAATCTTGGTTAATGGTATAGTATCCGTGGTTACGCATAGCCGAGGCTATGTATTCGCGTGATGAGTTCAGTTTATTTAGATCCGCAGGCCACCATAGTCTGAAAAATTCAGAAGTTAGGGTTATGCTGTCCAGCAATGGCTTTAGGGCTGTGTCGGCGGGCTCGCGGAAGAAGGAATTGATGCGGTAGGGTTTTCCTAAGCTTACTTTATAATTGACAATGGCTTTGCGCCGGGTCCTCTTGATACTGCATTCCACTGAGGCATCGAAATAACCCATATTCTGCAGATAATTGCTGATATTATCGGCTGACAGCTTGGTAAGGCCTGTATCCAGTAGCATGGGTGGTTCGCCAAAATCTTCGCGAAACCGTCTTCTCCAGGTCTGTTTCGTATTGGCTTCTTCGTTTTTCCATGAGGTCCCCAGCGAATACATCCACAGGTAAATTGGTATTCTGTTAAAAAGTACCCTTTTATTACCTCGGTGCAATATCTGGGCGGTAAGATCTGAGGCTTTAATTTTATTTTCTCTATCTGTTCTCTTTTCCCTGCTGATGGTGATTTCATTTTTTTTCAGCAAGTATTGTCCTTTGGGAATACCCTTTTTTACGCCACAGCTTTGCGTTATCCAGAGAATCAGTAAAAAAATCGGAATGATTTTTCCTGTATGTTCAGCATATTTGCTACCGGAAAATGCCATCAACTGCGGATATAAAACAATATTCGGCACTGCGAATGCCGAAGTACAGGCAAAAATATGGCCAATTCATAGTGGAGGGCCGCAAGAATGTGCTTGAAGTATTCCACAGCGACTGGAAGATAGTCAGAATATTGGCCACTTTACAGGGGATTGAGGGGTTGCAACTGCCTTTTACTCCTGAAATCATCAGCCGTCAGGATTATGCCAAAATCAGCCAGATGGAAACGCCTCCGGGTCTTTGTGCCATCGTGGAACTAAAAAAATGGAATGCAGAGGAAATTGATTTTGGTCAGCCCGTTGTGCTGGCACTGGATGGAATTTCAGATCCGGGCAATCTGGGAACGATTTTACGCACGGCAGACTGGTTCGGTTTTAGGCAGGTATTGCTTTCAAAAGATTGCACGGATGTATTCAACAGCAAATGTATTTCGGCGACCATGGGTTCTTTCACACGGATGAAATGGGTGTATGGCGATTTGTCTGTTTTGTTAAAAAACAAAAATGTGCTGGGTTGCTTTATGGATGGTGAAGATGTGGGAAGTGTAATTCCTGCATTTCCGCTGGTGCTGATGATTGGAAGTGAGGCACATGGTATTCGGAGCAATGCGTCAAATGTGGTAAGTAAACGTATCAGCATATCGGGTGCAGGCAAAACCGAAAGTCTGAATGCCGGTGTGGCTGCAGGGATTGTTATGCATTCATTGTTTGGCCAAATAAAATTGATCTGAATACAACATATTCGGTGTGAAATTTGTTATATTTGTGAGGAATGGCCATGGAGATTCTGAAACGGCTGGACGCGTTTATTCGTAAGTATTACCTTTATAAACTGATACGTGGGCTGTTGCTTACGATTGCCCTTTTGCTGGGTTTATTTCTGCTTATTGCCTTCTCAGAATATTTTGCTTTTTTCCCCGTGTGGGCACGTACTGTGTTGTTTTGGAGTTACGTGACACTTACAGGCACTGTGCTCTGGTTCTGGATAGGCAAGCCGCTCATGGGGATGTACCGGTTGGGATCGGTTATTTCTTATGATGAAGCGGCAAAAATTATCGGTGATCATTTTGGTTCAGTGCAGGATAAGTTGCTGAATTTACTTCAACTTGAATCAATGGCGCGTCAGCACCCTGAAAGCGCATTGCTGATTGCCGGCATTGATCAGAAAACCAAAGAACTGAAACCGGTTCCGTTTACAGGTGCTATAAACCTCGGTGCCAACCGCAAATACCTGAAGTTTGCCTTGCCGCCCGTGGTTTTGCTACTGGTTTTATTGTTGTTTCAAAGCCATATTATCACGGATGGCAGCAAGCGGTTTTTTCAATACAATAAGCATTTTGAAAAACAGGCACCATTTAGCTTCAGGCTGATTAATAAAGATCTGGAATGCCGCCGCGGATCGGCTTACAACATAGAACTTGTTTTCGATGGAAGAAGCTTGCCCGAAGAAGCTTTCCTGCAGCTGAAAGGACAGCGCATTAAGATGCTGAAAAGCGGTCGTAACAAATTTACCTATGAGATTAGCAGTGTACAGGAAGATTTGCCTTTTCATTTTGAGGCCATGGGCTTTTCATCCCCGCCTTACTTGCTTAAGCTACTGCCCGATCCTGCTATGACCGATGCTGAAGCTACTGTGGTTTATCCCGCTTACACCGGAAAAGGAACGGAGAAATTTAGCAATACTACCGAGTTCCAGTTGCCCGAGGGCAGTTCCATTACATGGAAATTCAGGGCACGCGATGCGGAATTGCTGGAAGTAATCAGAACACAGCGGCTCGAGCAAATTAAATCTGAGAAAGGGGTGTTTACCTATAAAATGGTTTGTGCCGCTCAGGAGGTTTTGCGGGTTTTGCCACGTCATTCCAAGTCCAAAGGTGCGGATACCCTGCAGTACCGAATTTCAGCCATTGCCGATGCATTTCCCGAAATTTCCGTGGAAAAGAAAGATGACAGCAGCAGCATTCGTCGCTTCTGGTTTGTTGGTGCAGCTTCAGATGATTATGCCATCAGCAGTGTGGCAGTGAAATACCGATTTACCGAGTCGGATAATGCCGGGAAATTGCGCGCCGGCTGGATGACTTCGGCTGTGAAGGTATCACCCGGTCAGCGGGTTGATTTCCTTTATGGACTTGACATGGACGCCTTGGGGATGGCGCCGGGCGAATCCGTTGAATATTATTTTGAGACCCGCGATAACGATGGGATTCATGGTCCCAAGGTATCCAAAACCGCTGTGCAGCCTTTGCGCAGACAAACACTGAAGGAAGTGCGGGAAGATGCAGAAAAAAACAGCGATAAAGTGCAGCAGATGATGCAACAGGCCTTTACCCAAAGCCGTCAGATGCAGAAAGAGGCTCAGGAGCTGCAGCAAAAACTGAATACAGGTAAAAATATGGCCTGGGAAGAACAGCAGCGGGTGGAGGATTTGCTGAAGAAGCAACAGGAACTGGAGAAGAAGATTTCTGAGATGAAAGAAGAGCAACAGAAACTGCAGCAACAAAAAGATGAATTTCAGGCACAAAAACCTGAAACCATGGAGCGCAAAAAGCAGATGAATGAACTGTTGAAGCAAATGGAAAATCCGGAAATGAAGAAGCTTATGGAAGAAATTCAAAAGTTGCTGGAGCAAAAAGCATCTAAGGAAAAAATTGCTGAAAAGATGCAGGAAATGAGGCAGATGAATAAAGAGCAGGCACGCGATCTGAATCAGCTAATGGAGCAGTTCAAGGAACTTCAGCTGGAACAAAAGCTTAATGACAACCTGGATAGGTTAAACAAACTGGCAGAAAAGCAAGATAAACTCGCGGATAAAACCAAACAGCAGCAAGGGGATAAGGATGGTAAACTGAAAGAAGAGCAGCAAAAATTGAGCGAGGAAATGAAGGATATCCGACAGGAGCTGAAAGAAGCACTGGAGATGAATAAAGGACTGGAAAAGCCCATGAATCTGGATCTTGGCGAACAGGAGCAGCAGCAGGCAGAATCCAGTCAGCAGCAGGCCGGCAATGAACTGGAAAACGGGAAAAATAAAAAGGCTTCAGAGAATCAAAAAGACGCTGCAGGTCAAATGAAAAAAGCGGCAGAAAAGATGCAGAAAAGTATGGAGCAGGAGCAACAGAAACGGTTGGCTGAAGATTATCAGACTTTGCGGTTGTTGCTTGAGAACCTTGTGGAAACATCGGTTGATCAGGAAGATATATTCACGGAGCTTTCTACCATCAGGGAATACAATCCGAGGTTTGTGGAGCTGAATAAAAGACAGATGGTGGTGCGCGAACAGTGTGCTTTACTGGAAGACAGCCTCAGGGCCCTGGCCAAACGACAGCCCATGGTGAGTACATTTGTTTCTAAGGAAATTGCAAGAATTAACAGCAACATGGATTTGGCGCTGGAAGGACTTAAAGTGCGAGATCTGCGGGCTGCAGCTGTGCGCGAACAGTTTGTGATGACAGGCCTCAATAACCTTGCGGTTATGCTGTTGGAAAGTATGCAAAATATGCAGCAGAAAATGTCTCAGCAAAATCAGAAACAAGGAAAGGGCAGTTGCAGCAATCCCGGAGGTAAGGGGAAAAGTCAGGGTAAACCCAACAAGGGTGATAAATTATCGAAAGGGCAGGAGCAGCTTGGGCAAATGCTGCAGGAACTGCAGAAAAAAGGACAAAATGGCAAACCCGGTAATAACGGACAGCCCAAGCCAGGTGAGGGACAGCAAGGCAAGGAAATGAATGAGGAATATGCCCGAATAGCACTGATGCAGGAGGCGCTGCGCAGAAAATTGGGCGAGCTTAGAAAGGCCATGGAGCAGGGTGGAAACGGAGCCGGTGCGAAAACCTTGAAGGAAACGGAGAAGCTGATGGAGGAGCAGGAAAAAGAGCTGGTGAACAAACGGTTTAATCAGCAACTTATAGAACGGCAGAAAGAGATACAAACGCGTTTGCTGGAACACGAAAAATCAGACCGCAATCAGGAAACAGATGAGCAGCGGCAGGCGAATGCACCGGGAAACTATACCCCCACGGCTCCCGCTTCTATTCAAAAGTATATGCAGGAAAAACGTGCAGAGCGCGAGACTTTGCGCCGTCCCCCGGCCGAACTCACACCCTATTTCAAGGACAAGGTAAACACTTACCTGCAGAAGATTCAGTGATGTCGGAGAATGCCCCCATTTTGTTTTATGACGGGCAATGCAATTTGTGCCATAGGGTTGTGCGATTTGTGGTGAAGCGGGATAAAAATAAAATTTTTCTTCTCACGCCCCTTCAGGGTGAAACAGCGAGGCAGAAACTTACAGTTGATGTGCTGAATTCTGATACTGTTGTATTGCTCGAGGGTATTAACGTTTTTATAAAAAGCAAGGCGGCTTTCAAGGTAATGAAACATTTGGGTTTTCCCTGGTCTATATTGTGTCTTTTTGGAGTATTGCCGAAAGTTCTTACCGACAAGGTTTATGATGCAATAGCCCGACGCCGTTACCGCATCTGGGGCAGGCGTGTTGTATGTGAACTTCCCGATGTGAAAGACCAATCCCGGT
>RGEC01000220.1 GCA_009918425.1 Bacteroidota bacterium | reverse complement strand
TATAGTAAGCGGAGTAATTGGTAAACTTTAACTTACCCGAAAAATAAACAGGCCCTTTAGACCCCAATATTGCAAAGCTATCTTTAGAGGTAGATGAAAACCAGCATGTATCTTGAAAAGTACCCAAAGAGAATCCGTTTTTTACAAGACATTTACCTTGTCTTACCAGACCATCCGCGCACACTACTCCTTTTTTATAATCAAACCAAATACCGCTGTCTGTAAGCAACAAAAAGGGTACAGATGCCCTAGAGTTACCCCAGTCTCTCAAAACCTCTGCAGTAGGAATAAATGCATGCGCTGCCAAACCCTGAAAAGCGGTAGCGTTATCAACAGCTGGTTGCATGTGGCTCTCTATATCTGCAGATTTACGGCAACCAATGAGCGCAAATAGTAATGTAACAGCCGATATCAAGAAGCGCATTTCACAAAAATACGCAAACCGGGCTAATAACCTCGCTAACCTCAGCGAACTGTGAAAATAATACTGCGATTGCCAATAATAGCCTTGGCTGTGCGGTCGCAGGCGGCATTGTTATAAGGATCAAAATCCACGTCCAAGCTTCTGCCGGCGTCAATATTTTTTACAGAAATCACTCCTTTTACGAAAGTTCGGGCACAGCCAAGTTGCAATCTTTTCAGCAAAGGCGTTGTGATACTCCAGACGTATGCATCTCCTTCACGGTTTACACCGCTGCCACTGCCGGTCAATTCATACTCATCACCCCAAATCCCTGAGGTAGTCTGGCCTGAAATTTTGGTCACATTGCGCACACCTCTGTGGGAGGCTGTTTTGCCATCACTAAAAATAAGTTTACTATCATTAACGGAAATTTCAAAAGAATATGCGGCGGTGCGTTTTACGGCAATATCCGAGATTACCTGAGTCATATTGATTCCGTCGCCACTGTAGAAAGAATCTGTGGATCCGGTGGTTATCGTGGCCACAGCCCCTATGGATTTGTATGGATAAGTAACAGTTATAAGGACTTTACCTGCACGGTATCTTCCGTCACCACACAATTTCCCTTTGGGCACGGTAGAGCCCAATGGTCCAAAATCCAGTTCATAAATTTTAAGAGCACTCACAGAATCAATCCATCGGAATGTTGCACCTGCCGGCACAATGGTAGCCTGCAAATTGGTCTCATTTTCATCATCAGACAAATCAAACAATCCGGCGGCCTCAGTTTCTGAAGCTGCAAAATCCTCAGCACTGGTAATATTATCGCGATCTTCCTTGAGCTTACCGCAAGATACCAATCCTGAAAGCAATGCCAAAGTGCTTAAAAACAAGGTACCGAATAATCCTATTTTTTTCATTTTTTAAAATTCTAGTTACTGTAAATACAATAATAGTGGCTTTTACCCCCAAATGAGTTTAACTATTTAACAATTTGATAAGTACCCGACAGGTTTGAACTATCTCATCATCAGTTATGCTTAAAGGTGGAGCAATGCGCAAAGCATCAGGTGCATACAAAAACCAGTCGGTGAAAACACCTTCATCCAGTGCACTGCGAATCAATTTTTTACAGGTTTTCTCTGAATCAAGATGGGCTGCCAACAGAAGTCCCATTCCGGATATGTTTTTTATTTTTGGATGAACAAGATTTTCTCTGAATAATATTTCTTTCTCCGCCACCCTAAAGTTCTGTAGATTTTCATTTGTGGTATTCACTGCGGCGGCAGCAGCAGCGCAGCAAACCGGATGTCCGCCAAAGGTTGTAATATGCCCCAGCACAGGGTTTTCAGAAAGACATTGCATAACTCCTCGGGCTGCAATGAATGCTCCCATAGGCATACCGCCGCCGAGTGCCTTGCCAAGCACCAATATATCAGGCACTACTCCAAATTGTTCAAATGCAAACATTGTTCCTGTGCGGCCCATGCCGGTTTGGATTTCATCAATAATCAATAAAGCTCCCGTCCGGCTGCAAAATTCTCTCACTGATTTTATATATTCCTTTGAAACAGGAACTGCACCTTTTTCAGCCTGTATCAGCTCAAGGACTACAGCAGCTGGATTTTCCGTGATTTCAGACAATGCCTCAGTGTCTCCGGCCTCAATAAATTGAATATTGGGTAAAAGGGGCCTGTAAGGATCGCTGTAGTACGCATTGCTCATCAGGCTAAGCGCACCTTGTGTTCCACCGTGGTAAGCATTTTTTTGGGCAATAAAAACTGACCTGCCTGTGAACCGTTTGGCCAGTTTCATGGCGCCTTCTATGGCTTCACTGCCTGAATTGACAAAATAAAAATTGTCCAGATTTGGCGGCAACACCTTGCTCAGGGCTTCTGCAAGCTGAACCTGAGGATGCTGAACAACTTCGCCATACACCATCAGGTGCATATACTTATCCAGCTGATTTTGAATAGCATCAAGGACTTTGGGATGCCTGTGACCAAGAGAAGATACAGAAATACCTGATATTAAATCCAGGTATTTCTTGCCGGAGGCGTCAAATAGAAAATGGCCTTCTGCACGCTCAATTTCAAGCAATAAAGGGGAATCGCTTGTTTGCGCAAGATGTTGTAAGAAATACTGTCGGTTACCGATGTGCGGCATGAAAACCTGCTGTTAGTAAATAGCTAGCAGACGATCCAGGGAACGAAAAAACTGCTCAGAGGGCTCATTTCTGTTCCAGATTACTTTGGCTCTGCTGTAATATGGCCTTCTCTTTTCGTTGAGTTCTAAAATCTGCTTACCTAGACTCTGATTGTGTTTCAGCAACGGACGCAGGGTTTTACTTGCTTCCAAGCGTCTCTCAATTTCCCCCAATTCTGTATTCAGATATACGGTAAGGCCGTGCCGGCCCATATTCTCCATATTATTGCTCCATGCAGGTGTTCCTCCGCCACAGCTTACCACACATTGTTTATAAGAAAAAGTAACGGTTAAATATTTCTGTTCGATATCTCGGAAGCCATCCTCGCCGAGTGTTTCAAATAAATCGGCAATGCTTTTTTTCTCATTTTTCTCAATGAGTTCATCCAAATCCACAAAATCCCATCCCAGTTTATGGGACAGCCATTTTCCTGTGTGGCTTTTGCCCGATCCGGGCAATCCTACTAGATAAATTTTATCCATGACGTAAGCGAGGATCGAGCCAAATATAGCACATCTCTGTGAGAAGATTGACAAAAAAGAAAATAATTGCCGTAAAAAGTACGGTTCCCATGATTACGGGAAGATCTGAATTTTGAAGTGCATCAATAGCTACTTTTCCCAATCCTTTCC
>RGEC01000219.1 GCA_009918425.1 Bacteroidota bacterium | reverse complement strand
CACGAAACCCTGAAAGCCAAAGGTTTCAACGATTCCGATCTGGCCAAACTGGAAGCAGAAGCTCCCATGGCATTCGAAAACCTGGGTATTAAGCCGGTGTGCATCGACGAAAAATTCTGCCCCGATTACCTGCTGAAATCTGCCTGCAATGCATGGGATAAAGCCCTGCAGTGGGGTGAAAAATACGGCTACCGCAACGCACAAGCCACCGTTATCGCACCCACAGGCACCATCGGTCTGCTCATGGATTGCGACACCACCGGTATTGAGCCCGATTTCGCCTTGGTCAAATACAAAAAACTCTCAGGCGGCGGTTACTTCAAAATCGTGAACAATACCGTTCCGATTGCCCTCAAAAACCTGGGTTACAGCCCCGAGGAAGTGGAAGCCATCGTAAACTACGCCAAAGGTTACCAGACCTTCGTGGGTGCCCCCGGCATCAACCACGAAACCCTGAAAGCCAAAGGTTTCAACGATGCCGATCTGGCAAAACTGGAAGCAGAAGCTCCCATGGCTTTCGAAATCGGATTCGTATTCAATAAATACTCACTGGGCGAAGAAACGCTGCAGCGCATCGGTTTCACCCCCGAACAGTACGACAACCCCCGCTTCAACATGCTGGAAGCCCTGGGCTTCACCCGCGATGAAATCCGTGCCTGCAACGATTACGTAACCGGTACCATGACCATCGAAGGGGCACCCCACCTGAAGGATGAGCACTACGATGTGTTTGACTGCGCCAACAAGTGCGGAAACATCGGCCAGCGCTATATTCACCCATTTGCGCACATTCGCATGATGTCTGCTGCACAGCCCTTTATCTCAGGTGCTATCAGCAAAACCATCAACCTGCCTAACGAAGCCAACGAGCAAGACATTAAAGATTGCTACGAACTGAGCTGGCAGCTGGGCCTGAAGGCCAACGCCCTCTATCGCGATGGTTGCAAACTGAGCCAGCCCCTCAGCAACAAATCTGAAACCAGCGAAAGCGAAGACAAGGAAAAAGCAGAAGCGTCTTCAGATGCAGCACCGGCGGCGGAAACCAAGGTTATCCGCTATGCCGAAGAGCTCACCCCCGAAATCGTGCTGGAAGCCGCTAAACGCATCCTGAACGAGAGTCCCGATACCAAGTTTAAGCGCCAGCTTTCTAACATCGTAGAGAAGAAGCGCCTGCCTAACAAGCGCAAAGGCTTTACCCAGAAAGGCAAAGTAGGCGGACAAACCATCTTCGTGCGCACCGGCGACTACGACGACGGAACCTTGGGTGAAATCTTTATTGATATGCACAAGGAAGGCGCCAGCTTCCGCTCACTGATGAACTGCTTTAGCATTGCCATCTCTGTGGGTCTGCAGTATGGTGTGCCATTGGAAGAGTTTGTAGACAAGTTTGCTTTCACCCGCTTCGAACCCAGCGGCATGGTAGAAGGTCACCCTAATATCAAAAACTCAACCTCTATTGTAGACTATATCTTCCGTCTGCTCGGCTACGAATACCTGGGCCGCGAAGACCTGGTACAGGTGAAACCCAGTGCATACACCAAAAATGATGCAACGGAAGCCCCTGTAATTAGTGAGTTTGTACCCATGTTCACCCCCGAGCCCATGCCCACAGAAAGTGCGGCCATGCTGGAAACCGGCGGCGGCGTGAAAAACATGCAGGATCACCTGCGTGAGGTACAAAGCGATGCCCCCGCCTGCAACGTATGCGGTCATATCACCGTGCGCAGCGGCACATGCTACAAATGCCTGAACTGCGGCAACAGCCTGGGCTGCAGCTAAGCGAATTGATTAAGACTAATAAAAAAGGGAAGCTAATCGCTTCCCTTTTTTTGTGATAAAACGGTATGTAGTCCTCTGGATAACATCCCTGCAAAGCATAGGGAAACAAAAACAAATATAGTAGTGTTTTTTCTTACATTTTTATACATTTGTATACATTTTCAAGAAACCAATCACATCATGGCATTATCTCAAACTGAATATGAAATTGTGATGGCATTACAAAAAGAGTTTGAAGATGGCATAACTCCGCTGATACTGGGCCCTGGTCCGGTTAGGTGGACAAGGCAATTGTTTTCGCCTGAAACCCGCGAAGAATTTATCCTGGACTACCACAAAGGCAGCATAGCTATAGAAAAGTTTGTTATAAACCATCGCTACAGGCAATCCATAATCCTACTGCGGTATTGCCACACCGGACGCCACACAAATCCCGATGGAATAACGCTCGATGGACCCCATATTCATATGTACAGAGAGGGATATGCTGATAAATATGCATTTCCCGCTGCCGATATGGGTATAAATATATCCGATGATATTCAGGTAATATTCCGTAAAGTTTTGCAACTTTGTAATATTCAAAATACGCCCACCATCAATTTTAACCTATTATAAAATGGATTGCCAAACCATCATATCGTCTTATTTGCAATGGATAAAAGACAATACTGTGGTTAAAACCCTGGAGGAAGGCAAGGCATGCAGCATTTCAACGCCCTTTCTGGATAGGCACAATGATCATCTGGATATTTATCTGTTTAAAGATAACAATCAAATTAAATTGACTGACAATGGAGACACAATCAATGATTTGAGAATGTCTGGCTTTGAAATAAATACCGACAAACACAAAATAATTCTTGAAACTACACTAAACGGATTTGGAGTGCAAATGGGCCGTGATGATGAACTATTTGTGGATGCCAATCTAAAAAATATAGGACAAAAAAAACACTATTTGCTGCAGGCCATACTGGCAGTGAATGACATGTTCAATTTATCTCAGTCCATGGTTTCATCCTTATTTAAGGAAGATGTGGAAGCCTATTTTAGGGCCAATGATATTCTATTTAACAAAGATGTCAAATTAACGGGCAAAAGCGGCTATGATTACAACATAGATTTTCTCATTCCTGCATCAAAAAGCCAACCCGAAAGGTTAATAAAAACCATTAATCAGGCGGCAAAAGATACCGTACTCAGCGCCATTATGGCGCTGCATGATATAGAGCAGATGCGTGGAAGCAACACAGGGCGCTTTGTGATATACAATGACACTGATAAGGCAGCATCAGCAGAGTCCCTTGTGGCGCTAAACAATTATGGTGTGCAGCCCATTGCATGGAGTGAAAAGCAACTATGCCTGGAAAAGTTTGCATTGAATTGATGTAGTGTATTGTTCTCCGTTAGACCACCCCGCCGACCGGCCGGCTTGTATAATATTTGAATCCCCCAGACAGAAAAGGGGTTGGCGGGGACGCCAACCACA
>RGEC01000218.1 GCA_009918425.1 Bacteroidota bacterium | reverse complement strand
TATTCCCTTGCATTACCAAGGTATCTGTACCAGTCTTTGTTATACCGCCTGCACCTGTAATTTGATTGGAAATATTATTACCAAGCCTAGTTCCTCTTAATGTTTGTATTGTTAGTAGTGTTGAACTAGACAAAGTCATCACCCCGTCTCTAAATACCAGTGAATCTCCTAAGGCCGAACTTCCTGTTGATACAATCGTCGAATTAGAAGCAATGGTAATATTACCTGTAAAAAAATTAATCCCACTTGTATTTCGTATCGCTCCTGAATTAGTAACGGCACCTGTACCATTGATTGTAATTGCTTCAGGTACTACCAATGAAGGCGTTCCTCCATTAGCATCAATAATTCTTAAGGTTGCGCCAGTTCCACCACTCACTCCAATAGTTGTAGAACTTGACCCAGTTCCTGCAGTGGCACTTCCCAAAGCATCTTTATTAGAAATTAATACTGTGCCAGCATTGATAAGTGTTGCGCCCGCATAAGTATTTGCATTATTTAATATTAATGTATCCGTTCCCGTTTTTGTTAAACCTCCAGTAGCTCCAGAAATTATATTAGCAATCCGCATACCTCGGTCAGTTTGAGTAGTTAACACAAAATTTCCAGAAGCACCCGCGTTAATGGTACCGGTTATGATTAAACTATCTAAGGAAGTAACTGTATGAGATCCAAATGAAACTATACTTGCAGATGCTCCTAAAGTAATTGCACCTGATAAAGTTGTCTGCTTACCTAAATTTCTTATAGCACCATTACTATTCAAACCTGTTCCAGAAATAGTAAATGGTTCTTCAATTGTATACCCAGCACTATCTATTAAAACAGTTCCTCCATTAATGACAGTATTACCAGTCACACTCGATCCTAAAGCTTTAGCATTACTCAGTTTAACTAAACCTGCACTAACTGTTGTTACTCCAGTATACGATGTACCATTATCTGCATTCAAAATCAATGAACCTGCACCCGTTCCTTCTTTAGTAATGCCTCCGGATCCATTGATCGTTGTCGTGATATTGATATCCCCAGTAGTACTTATTAAAAAAGTAAGCAATGCAGTATTCGTAATCTGAGTTGTACTTATATTAATTGCTGTAGTCGCATCGTTTTCGATTCTTGATGCAGAAGATGATGTTATACCACCTGTCAATGTCGTAGCAAATGCTCCACTAACTTGTCGTAATGCCCCATTGACCGTTGATGCTTCAGAAAATCCTGTTCCATTGATCCTTAGTTCCTCTGGTATCGTTAATGCACTCGCTCCATTAAATTCTAGCGCTGCAGGACTTGATACTACTGTATATGATGTGCCAGTACCCGCTGTTGCACTTCCTAAGGCATCATTATTCCTAACTTGTAATACGCCATTCGTAACAGTTGTAATACCTTCATAGGTATTTGCTGCACTTAAAACTAATCTTCCTGTTCCCGTTAATGCCCCATCTTTCGTTAATGCACCTACACCACTAATTACACCTGTTACATTAATACCCCCTGTTGTTCCTGTTGTTCTAAATATAATTCCTCCCGTATTAGTTATTCCTCCAGAACCAATCGTCAAAAGTCCATTCGCATCATTGTTGATACTTGTAGCCGAACCTGTTAAAGCTGTTATGGCACCATTTAATGTCGCACCATTTGTCGCATGGATTTGTCTTATCGCACCTGGTGTGCCACTCACTCCATTACCATTTGCATTGATTATTTCAGGCACTGTAATTGCAGCTGCTCCATTTAATTCTAATGCAGCTCCATCACTAATTGTTGTTGTTGATGCACCCACGCCTCCTGCACTTACACTTCCTAATGCATCACTATTGGTAATTTGTAAAAATCCTTGTGTAATGCTTGTAGTGCCTTGATAGGTATTGGCACCTCCTAATATTAATCTTCCTGTACCTGTTCCATCTTTGGTTAAAGCCCCTGCTCCACTAATAATACTACTTACTGTAATTCCTCCAGCTGCTGTTATACCAAAACTCACACCATTACTATTGGTAAATGCCCCTATTTGGAAAGTCAATGTTCCAGCTGCAGTATTATTGATCCTAGCAGCACTTAATATATTAATAGGGCCGGAGATAGTTGCAGCAGATCCACTAATCATCCTTATCGCACCATTTGCGGATGTCTCCACATAACCTAATCCATTAATATTTAAAGTCTCTGGAACTGTGATTGCTCCGTTAATCTCTAATGCAGCTCCATCACTAACGATTGTATTGGATGAACCCGTTCCAGCCACGGAACTTCCTAATCCATCACTATTGGTTATTTGTATGACGCCTGTACTAATGGTTGTTAAACCAGTATATAAATTCGTGCCTCCTAAAATTAATCGTCCAGTTCCTGTACCATCTTTTGTAACACCTCCTGCTCCACTTATTACACTGCTTACAGTTATTCCGCCTGTACTATTCAAACCAAAACTAATACCTCCAGTATTCGTAAATGCTGCTGTACCTATTGTTAACAATACAGTTCCATCATTATTAATCCTTGATGCTGTTGCAGCTGTAACTGCTCCAGATAAAGTCGTAGCACCTGATCCACTAATTAATCTAATTACACCTGGTGTTGCAGCTAAACCCGTTCCATTGATTGTTATAGGTTCCGCTATTGTTAGCGTTCCATTTATTTCTAATGCAGCTCCTGAAGTTATACTTGTTGCACCAGTTGCATTTCCTAAAGCAGTTCCATTTGTGACTTGTACTACACCTGTAGTAATTGATGTAGTTCCAGCGTATGTATTTGCTCCACTTAAAATTAACATACCTGTTCCTGTACCATCTTTGGCAAGACCACCATTACCACTAATTGCACTAGACACAGTTACACCACCTGTATTATTTAAACCAAAACTAATACCTCCTGTATTAGTAAATGCCGCTGTACCTATCGTTAACAATCCTGTTCCATCATTATTTATTCTTGATGCAGCTACAGTATTGGTGGTGATTGCGCCTGAAAATGTTGTCGCACCACTTGTACTTGGTATCCATATCACTCCATTGCCCCCTATACCTGTTCCATCTATTTGTATCGTCTCTGGAATCAAAAATCCCGATCCTACGATAAATAAGGCAGCACCGTTTGAAACAACAGTGTTATTTGCACCAGCTCCTAATGCATTGCCATTTCTTATACTTATTGCACCAGCACTTACTGTAGTAACACCCGTATAATTATTATTCCCTTGCATTACCAAGGTATCTGTACCAGTCTTTGTTATACCGCCTGCACCTGTAATTTGATTGGAAATATTATTACCAAGCCTAGTTCCTCTTA
>RGEC01000217.1 GCA_009918425.1 Bacteroidota bacterium | reverse complement strand
ATTTTAAGTAGAATAGATATTAAAAAAATAGCGCTTTTGTTTATATTATTCCCTCTATTTCTCATATATAATCTTAAATATGATTTTGTATATTTTAATTCCTTAAAGAATTTTTGGAGACCGGGTTCATTCAGCATGGATTACTGGGGTATTAGTACGCGTGATGCATTGATGAGCTGTAAGTCTAACGAGAAATATCGTGTCTATGCATTTACGGAAACGGTGTGGCTAAACAAACAGATACTTGGCAAAACAGCATTAAACATACAGGAGGTAAAATCGTTAGACAGTGCTGATTTTGTGTTGGTTTTGAACCGTGAAGGAAAACTGGATCATTATCAACTTCCGGTTTTTGCGAAGGATGTATATAACGGCGATACCCTTTGGATGCTTTACGACAGGCGGTCTGAAAACATATACAGCCGTTGATTGTCGCGGTGCTCTATATGCACATGCAGGCAGTTTTCGCCATCCAGTAAGGCAGCGCCTACTTCAGGCCATTCTATCAGCATCAGGCAATCGTCATTATGGATGTATTCCAGAAGTCCTGCATCGAGTAATTCTTCTGCACTTTTCGTCCTGTACCAGTCTGTATGGCAAACCAGACGGCCTTTTCCGGTGTGATATTCATTCACAATACCGAAAGTGGGACTGCTTACTTCATCATTGCTGTTCACCGCTTTCAGCAAAGCGCGTATAAGCGTGGTTTTCCCTGCTCCCAGATCTCCGGTAAAAGTGATAATGCGTGGCTGTGGGTTGAAGCTTGTAATGTAATCAACCACCGATGCAATACCGGATTCGTCCAGTGGTCCCAGGCTTGTTTTCATTACACTTTGGGACTAAGGGTTATCAGCGGACAGCACATTTCTTCAAGGCTTATTCCACCATGCTGAAACGTATTGCGGTAGTGATTTACGTAATAATTATAGTTGTTAGGATAGGCAAAAAAGTCATTTTCGCGGGCAAATACAAATGAACTGCTCATGTGGAGTGTAGGCAAAAATGCATCAAGCGGTTTTTTCACTTCCATAATCTTTAACCCGTATGCTGCCATGGTCTGTAGTGATAACTACACGACAAGGTTTCTCCGAAATGCGCTGAAGGGCTTCCCACAGTGCGCTGTGCTTGAACCAGGTAGCCATCACATTGCGGTATGCGGTTTCATCTTCGGCGAGCTCGCGTACCACGTGTATGTCGGTTCGGGCGTGGCTAAAATTGTCAACGAAGTTGTAAACCAGCACATTCAGTTTGTTTTGAAACATATTGGGAATGTTGTTCACCAGGGCTTTACCCGCATCCAGGTTTGTGATTTTGTGATAAGAGAATTTAATGTCCCTGCGGAGTCTTTTTAGCAGGTCTTCCAGAAAATCCTTTTCAAACATGTTTTTACCGCCTTCGTCTTCATCATTGCTCCATTTGTTGGGAAAACGCTTTTCTATTTCCGACGGTAAAAGTCCGCTGAATATGGCATTGCGGCAGTATTGTGTTGTGGTGGGTAATATGCTGAGGTACAGGTCTTCCTGGTCTATTCGAAACCCATTTTGCAGGGTTTCAGTGATGGCGCGCCATTGGTCGAAGCGGAGGTTGTCTACCAGTATCATGAACACGGGTAAATCTCCGTCCAGCAGGGGATTGATGGCACGTCGGAACAGATTGTGACTCATTACAGGACCTTCGTCGCCCGTAGCTTTGAGCATTCCCAGGTAATTGTCTGAAACGTACCTGCAGAAGTTGCGGTTGGCATCGGCTTTCTGGGTTTCAAAAACCTCTTTCATGCCATCCTCACCACTTTCATTTAGCTCAATTTCCCAAAAAACGAGTTTTTTATACACCTCTTTCCATTCGGCAAACTCCATTTTTTCGCTTACGGCCATGCCAATCTGCATAAATTCCCTCTGGTAACTTTGCGTTGTGCGCTGGGTAACCAGTCGTTTTTCATCGAGATTCTTTTTCACCGACAGCAAAATCTGGTTTGGATTTACGGGTTTGATAAGATAGTCGGCGATTTTACTGCCAATGGCTTCCTCCATAATATGCTCCTCCTCGTTTTTGGTAATCATGATCACCGGCAGGTTGGGCTTGTCCTGCTTGATGCTGGCAAGGGCATCCAGACCGGAAATACCGGGCATGTTTTCATCCAGAAATACCAGGTCGAACTCTTGTTTCTTTACCTGTTCAATGGCATCGCGGCCACTGCTGACGGTAACCATTTCATAGCCTTTTTGTTCCAGAAAAATTACATGGGGTTTCAGCAGGTCAATCTCATCATCTGCCCAAAGAATACGCGGTTTTGCAGCCATAGTGGAATACAACGTGAAAATACAACAAAATATTGGGATGAGCCTGTTTTTTCGATTCTTTTTCAGGGGAATCCGATAAACATATTTTTAACCCGTATGCCTGTTTCGGGTGTAATTTTGTGTCATGTCTTCACACCACTTTGTTCGCGATGGACAGGAACCGGCGCTGATCATTGCCAATGGTGCCGGGTGCGATACGGATTTGCTCGGTCAGCTATTGGAGTGGAATCCTTATGTGCTGGTGCTGGACGGTGCTTTGCAGCGTATAATAGACCTGAACATCAGGGTGGATGCGGTGCTGGGAGACTTTGATTCTGTGAATCCCGGCTGGGAAGCCCATCCTGCGTTGCAGGGTGTGCGCATTGTGCATGCGCCGGATCAGGAGCGCACAGATTTGCAAAAGGGTATTGAGTTTCTCATTGCCGAAGGACAAAAAGCAGCGCATATTGTGTGGGCCACAGGCAGGCGCAGCGATCACCATTTCAACAATCTGGCTACACTGCCTGCATATGCAGGTCGCATAGAACTTACCATCATAGACGATCATTCCCGTATTTTTAATTTACCCCGAAGTTTTAAAAAGTGGTATCCCAAAGGAACCGTCATTTCGCTGATTCCGGTGATGGAGGCAGGGGGAATTCACACCTCAAACCTTGAGTTTGCCCTGCAGGGTGATTCGCTGCATTTTCCGATGCGCAGTGGCAGCAGCAACCGTGTGACGGAAGATGGTTTTGTGGAAATATCCTATGCGTCCGGCCACCTGCTGATGATGGAATGTTGGGACTAATTGCACATTAGATAGTGCAATAAAAATTAAAATGCACATACAAATGTGCATTTTAGCGCGTTTTTGCCTGTCTCGGTGTGCAATGTTAAAACCTGTATGGGGCATATATTACCTTTGCCTTATGAAAATTCTTACCTACAATGTCAACGGCATACGCAGCGCGGCTTCAAAGGGCCTTTTTGATTTTTTAAAAGACGAAAATCCCGATGTGG
>RGEC01000216.1 GCA_009918425.1 Bacteroidota bacterium | reverse complement strand
GTGAACAAGGTTTTTCAGACAACATCGACCTTTTGCAAAAATTGCAACCGCTGAATCCCTATGGGCTTAGCAAACACAAATTTGATCTTTGGGTGATGCAGCAAGAGCGCACACCTCCGTTCTGGGCCGGATTCAAGTTTTTTAACGTTTTCGGACCCAACGAATATCATAAAAATCGTATGGCCAGCGTAGTTTTTCATGCCTATAACCAGATTAGCCGTACCGGTAAAGTAACGCTCTTTAAAAGCCACAAACCTGATTTTGAAAATGGCAATCAGCTGCGCGATTTTATTTACGTGAAAGATGTGCTGAAGGTACTCACGTTTTTTATGGAAAACCGAAAAAACAGTGGTTTGTATAATCTGGGAACGGGCACTGCCAGAACCTTTAAGGATTTGGTTATGCCAATTTTTCTTGCATTTAACCACCCGCCACACATAGAATATATTGATATCCCTGAAGATATTCGTGAAAAGTACCAGTATTACACGTGTGCAGACATGAATAAACTTAAGGAAGCAGGTTACAATCAGGGTTTTTATTCTCTGGAAGAAGCGGTAATAGACTATCTTGGCAACTACCTAATGGTGGGAAATTATATGTAAAACACAATGGCAAATTGGTTTCGCAAACCCGGACTGGTATGGATGATTACAGGTTTACTGCTTGCAGTCTCCGGCTATGTGCTGATGTTGCGCAACCAAAACCTGGGTCCCGAAGCTGCTCTTGAAAAAGAATCGGGTCGTATTACCGGCCTGCTAGAAGAAGCCCGTGATCTAATTCGCAAAGAATGGACCTTTGCTGCCAACCCAAAGCGTATTGATGAGCGAAGCGCCACAGCGCTTAAGTTCAGAAAAGCCGGAGTAGAGATTTTTGTATTCCGCGGAAATATTCCCGTTTATTGGACTTCCAATAGCTATAACCTTCAGCCCAAAGGAAGCAACGGAGTTGAAATTCAGAAACATTATGGCCGATACCTGGCAGTCTGGAATATACATACCGACTCGCTGGATTATGTTTTTGCCCGCGACCTGATACGCAATCCGGAGTTAAAAGCCTTGGGAACCGCCATGCTGGCCGAGGAAAAGGACAATAAATTTTCGTTATCGGCCAACCCCATAGACAACAGTATGCCCGTGGAAATAGCCGCAATGCCTTTGTTTTATCTGGTTATTGACGAGTTTAAGCCGGGTATCCCTTTCGATGTAATGGCAGGCCTGGGATTGCTTATGATGAGTCTGGGCTGGGCCGGATTTGCTTCCCGAAAAAAATGGCAATTACTTAAATTGCCCGTTAATCTGATTTTGTGGTTGGCAATAGCCATCTCATACAACAAGGGGCTTGCATTCTGGAATCTCTCAGCTACTGCTCTTTTCGCACCTGAGATCTATGCATCATCAGCCTATTTCCCCAATCTTGGGGTGCTCCTGTTCATCAGCATCTGGGGATATTATTTTGTTTCCTGGCTAAACTTGCTCACCTCAAGGTTTTCGGGAAGATTGCCAAACTGGCTTAAGTTGCTGCTATTGATTTGTACTCTTTTCACCCTGTATGGCTTATCATTGTTTGTTTTATCAGAGACAGCCAAACTGGTGCGCGACAGTTCGGTAAATTTTAATTTTCACGACATACACCTTGTAAATATCTTTTCTCTGCTTGGGCTGGCGGCCATTGTAATATGGTATATAGTGCTATTTAGACTGCTGCAGCAGGTTAAATTGTTTGAAGCGTACTTTGGAATTAAAACGCGTCGGTGGGTGGCTTTTTTAACGTTTGCCGTTTTTTACGGCTGGGTTTTTTACACGCAAGAGTTATGGTTGGCGGTTTTTCTGCCTGTTGTGGTAGCAGGTCTGTTGTTATACGACCTGGCATTCAAAGATCACAAAGAGTGGATTCGTGTAGGTCTGAAAATAGTTATACCCAGCCTTGTTACAGGGCTTATTTTTAATCGGCAAATTGCTATCAAAGAACTGGAGGTTCGTGAAATTCTCGCTGCAAAATTGCTGCTACAAAATGAGAAGGAACCTTATAATCTGCTGGTTGCTACAGAGCAAAGACTATTGTCGGATAAAGGGGTAGTAGACTATTACACCTGTACGGATGAGACCAAAATTGAATTTGAAAAACGTTTGCGACAGCTATATTTTTCTGAATATAGCGAGGATTTTGAGATGCTTGTTTTCGATTATAATGCTTCCGGACGCGGTTACCGCGAACAGAATCCTTTCGATTATACAACCATCAATAACCTGTTTTTTAGCGATGTATGTAAGCCAATTACAACCCGTTTTACGCTGGTAAATGAAAGAAAACTCAAAGGCAGTTATCTGGGCCGATTTGATGTAGGTGACAATGGTGTATATCTGGGGACCTATTTTGTGTTGCTTAAGCCTCGCATATCCGCTACGCAAGGGCGTCTTGCCGATATGTTCAACAAATCTCCGCTGGAAGGATTGTTTACAGAGAATGGCTACAGTTATGCTATTTATAGCAAAAACAAGTTGGGCAGACGCTATGGTCAGTTTAACTACACAGTATCGTTTCCTGACTGGGGGAAAGATACCATGCTAACAAGCGATGGCTACAGTCACCTTACTTACTCAGATGATTTGGGCAATGAAATCATCATCAGCAAACCCTCAGGGTCTATTCTGGAATCAGTTTCCGGATTTACAGTTTTGGGAATAGCAGGCCTATTCATAACCTTGCTGTATTATTTGGTAATTCTGCTGCGTCAGTTTGTGCTGAGCCTTCAAACCGCCACTGTCACACGGCTCAGGGTATTGAAAATGCTCAAAAATCGTATTCCTTTTACTTCAGGGAAAGAATTGTTTCTCAGTTCTAAATTGCAGGTTTATGTTACCCTGGTAGTATTTCTGACATTTGTTGTAGTATTGTTTGTAACCATCAATTATTTCCGCAGCAATTACACGCTCAGACAGAAAGAATCACTTTGGAATAAAACCACCGAGATTTCAAATGCAATAGGTACAAAAGCCAGTTTGGATGCACTTTTTAATAATTTTCAGACCGGACTCATTTATGACCTGAGCAGCTACTACAATACCGATATTAATTTGTACGATGCCCGCGGCAAACTGTTGATTTCCAGCAACGATAAGATTTATGAGCAGGATATTTTGGGTAACCTTATGAATCCTGAAGTATACAGGCAACTCAATAATGGAAGTTCCGGATTTGTGGTGGACGAACAAATTGGTGATCTAACCTATATATCAGCTTATTACACCATTTTGGATAATGACCTCAATATAAAAGGATATCTCAATCTGCCCTATTTCTCTAACCGTAAAGATTTATACCGCGAAATTTCTAATTATGCAGTAACCATTATCAACCTTTTTGCCCTCGTTTTTGCCCTGG
>RGEC01000215.1 GCA_009918425.1 Bacteroidota bacterium | reverse complement strand
GCGACCGCAGGGAGCCATTCCTGTTCTGATTACTAAACGCAATTTTGCTGGCAAAAAATCTCTACCCACCCCAGTTTTCCCTATCAAGGCTCCTGTAGTGTATGGCCTCTGCCAGATGCTCAATTTTAATGGCTTCCGAACCTGCCAGATCTGCTATGGTTCTGCTTACCTTTAGAATTCGGTCATAGGCCCGGGCACTGAGGTTAAGTTTTTGCATAGCCGATTTAAGCAGTAACTGCCCTGCCGCATCAATACCGCACACTTCCTGCACTTTATTGCCCGGCAACTGTGCATTGCAATACACACCATTCCACTGGCTATAGCGTTGCTGCTGAACATCCCTGGCCTGCTGCACCCGCGCCCTGATATCGCTACTTTTTTCAGCATTTCTGTTTCTTGCGGTGAGCTCATCAAATCCTACGGGTGTTACCTCTATGTGTATGTCAATACGGTCAAGCAAAGGCCCAGAAATACGACTTAGGTATCGGTCTACCACACCCGGTCCGCAAAGACACTCTTTTTCCGGATGGTTATAATACCCACATGGACAAGGATTCATGCTCGCTACCAACATAAAACTGGCAGGATAATCCACGGTCCATCGGGCACGGGAAATGGTAACCTTCCGCTCTTCCAGCGGCTGACGCATTACTTCCAATACGGTGCGTTTAAACTCGGGCAGTTCATCCAGAAACAGCACACCATTGTGTGCCAGACTAATTTCACCCGGTTGCGGATGATTTCCTCCACCCACAAGCGCCACATCACTGATGGTATGATGCGGACTGCGAAACGGTCTGTGTGCAACCAAACCGCCACTGCTGCCCAGCTTGCCCGCCACAGAATGAATTTTTGTGGTCTCCAGTGCTTCGTGTAGGTTCAAAGGCGGCATAATGGTGGGCAAACGCTTGGCAAGCATGGTTTTACCGGCACCGGGCGGCCCTATTAAAATGATATTGTGCCCACCTGCCGCTGCAATTTCCATGGCGCGCTTAATGTTTTCCTGACCCTGCACGTCGCAGAAATCCACTTCGTAATGTTGCTGTGCCTCCTCAAATTCGCCACGGGGGTCGGCAAATGCCCGCTGCAGCTTTATCTTGTTGGAAAGAAAATCGGCAACCTCTTTTAAATTCTTTACACCATATACCTCAAGATCCTTTACAATGGCGGCTTCACGCGCATTATGTTCCGGTAAAATCAGACCTTTGAAGCCATCTTTCATGGCTTGTATGGCAATGGGTAATGCCCCCCTGATAGGCAGAATACTACCATCCAGACCCAGCTCGCCCATAATGATATATTGGGTCAGCAGCTGATCATTAATTTGATAACTTGCCGCCAGCATTCCAATAGCAATGGGTAAGTCATAGGCGCTGCCTTCCTTTCGTAAATCGGCCGGTGCCATATTCACCACCACCCGCTGCCTCACTGGCTCAAATCCGCTGTTTTTAATGGCAGCATCGGTTCTGAACAAACTTTCTTTTACAGCATTATCAGGAAGGCCGATAACAAAAGTCTTAAACTCCGCAGCCGTAGTTGCATTTACCTCCACAGTAATAGGTGTAGCATTCACGCCATGTACGGCGCTCGCAAATAATTTCACCAGCATGGATCAATATATTTTACCGGCCTTTGTGACCTTGAACCCTACATCACTAACCCCGGACAACTTCTCATCACGCATATTCTGGGAAATTTGCAACGTGTACTGGCCGGGTTTCAGCTTCAGACGACCTGTAAAGGGTTTTTCATAACTGATAAGGTTACCCTGTCCCGTACCCAGCCATTTTCCGGTGTTGTCTGACAATACCACTTCAAACTGGTTTTTCTGTTTAATGGATGGCCCTTCCAAATTATACAGCAGCCAAATGTTTGAATAGCTATAACCGGTTGTGATACGTAAACCACAATCAAGTATGTAATAAGAAGTGGAGTCATCAATGGTGAAGGTGTATTTCTTACCCTGGCTCCATTGCCAACCTCCGGCATCCACTTTTTCAAACTTGTTAAAAACAACATTAGGGTCCGTAGAACAGGACTGCAAATGACAAATAGCAATAAACACGAGAATCTTAAGGAAAATAAATAAACGATACATAACTCAACAATTAAAAATAATTAAATAATATGCGAATAAAAGCATCTTCCTGCTGAAAAAGAAATTTTGGCGTGGTAAAAGTTATAAATAGTCGATTCTTTAAACCATCAGGCATATCCCTCATTCTGGCATAATCCTTTCGGGTTGTAAGAATTACAGCATTTTCATGTATTTGCAGTTCCCGGGTCCAGTTGCCATAATCAGTTTCACTGAAAGCATGATGATCGGGATAACCGAAGAATGAAATCAGGGTATAGTTTTTATCCGACCAGCGCCTGAACGCATCATTGCCTGCCAGTCCGGAAACTGCCAGAACCTGAGTATCTGAGGCCAGTGAATCCCCGTTTGTATTTATCGGCACTGCATTTTCATAATGACAAAAGAAAACAGGTTTTCCATACTTTTCCAGCTTCTGCCTAATGCTGCCAGCGGTTTGTTCTGAGAGGTCTGCCGGACATTTGGTAACTACAATTACATCTGCCTCAGCGGCAGTGCAGGGAAACTCGCGTAATCTTCCTGCAGGCATGGGCCAATCTTGATAAAAGGGTTTTTGATAGTCTGTAAGCAGAACATATTTGTCTGCTTTCAGCGGCAGATGCTGGAAGGCATCATCCAGCACCACAGTGCTGATATCCGGATAAATCTGCAGCAATTGCCCGATTCCCTCAAGCCGCTTTTCACAGACAAATACGGGCAATTCCGGCGAGGCATTTTTCATTTCCAGAGGCTCATCACCGCAGTTTTCCACCATATCGTTTATTTCTACCTCCCTAAAGCCCTTAATTTTGCGTTTATAACCCCTTGAGAGCACCGCTGAATTATTTTTAAGCTTTTGGGCAACAAAGAGTGTCATGGGCGTCTTGCCGCTGCCTCCTGCGGCTAAATTCCCTATAGCAATGGTATATACACCACCGGATTTGCTTTTACGACCAATTCGAAAATAAAACCTGCGCATCCACGCACCTGCGGCATAAATATAGCCCAATGGCAGCAGCAGATAGCGTAACAAAGCAAACACAATACAGCAAAGGTATACATTCAGGCATTATTCCAGTATATGTTTCAGCACATACCAGCCTGAGTGCAGTATTGTATTCATATCGGATCCATCGCGGGCTATGGTAAAACCCGGTCCCGGGTGATCCGGCAGGATCATCCACCTTTCGCCGGATTCGGCGGTAAACACAAGGGTGTTCTCAGTTAGCTGTATTGTATCCCGAAGACCACTGCTATCACGCGTTTTTTCTGCCCAAACCTCAATCTTCCGGATTTTAAATGGCTTGTTGAACTGAAAAA
>RGEC01000214.1 GCA_009918425.1 Bacteroidota bacterium | reverse complement strand
GGAGGCATGCATGCGCGGATTCTGTGGATATTGCCACCACATATGGTGAGATGCCAGTGCGCCGGCATCTTCTTCGCGGTCTATGCTGGGCAAATCGGTTAGAATGTGCTCAAAACCTGCATCAACAAGCAGTTGAATGGCTGCAGGTTCGAAATAGCAGGGGTTGGTGCCGCTCCAGTTTTTACCGCGTATATCGGAAATGTTGTTTGTTCGGATGATAATAGCAGGGGTTCTGTGCAATGGACTATCATTTAATCCGGTAGCCGTTATCAACCAGTCATCACCTCGTTTTTCGGGGGTGACAGAGACCAGGCAAGCTGCCTTTAATCCTGAACCAATCAGTTTGTTTACACTGTGCCTTTCCCGGGTGATGTGACCAATGCATTCGGTGTGGGTACCATTGCCATGGGCACAGAATTGTATTACCTCACAATTAGCACCACTTCCGGCGGCCACGCTGCCCACAAAATCACCCACGCGGATGGGGGCAATTTCTGCCGGGGGTATGTGAAACGCCAGGGCGTTGTCGCCACCGAGCCCAAAACCCTGGCTTAGGTCTATACTCTTCGAAAGGAGTGCAGTATAGCTATTGCCTTCAATGCTGCAGTGCAAATGCATTTGGCAAAGTTAGTCAAGGATTTGACTTCTTTAGCGCTGGCTAAAGTTTACAGCATTAAAAATACTCACTTACCCAATCGCGTGTGCGGTCTGCCAAAAAATGAGGAATATTTAATAGTCCGTCTTTATATGACAGGTTGCGCAAAGAATATCGTATGCGTAATTCAGGCGTAAATTTTTCTTTGTATAATGCAAGGCTTCGGCTTCTAATATTTAGTTCGCTTTTTACTTCAATAGGAATTATTTTTTCCTCATGCTGAATGAGAAAGTCGACCTCGGCTTCATTACCGGATGACCAATAATAAGGGATGTCGGTATATTGATTTATAAGACTTTGTAGGATATAATTTTCAATTATTGCGCCCTTGAACTCCGTAAATAGTCTATTCCCTTCCAAAAAAGCAATGGTATTTAATTTTGATAGTTTTCGCAATATTCCCACATCAAATGCATAAAGCTTAAAGGCGTCAAGATTTTCATAGGCATTCAGAGGTAGGCCGGGCTTAGTGCTTTGTCTAACCTTGTGAATTAGTCCGGAATTGATTAACCATTCAATAGCATCTTCATATTCTCTAGCTCTTGCACCTGTTCTTACTAGTTGATATATGAATTTTTTATTTTCCCTTGATAATTGCGAAGGCAAAGAATCAAAAACACGACCGATTTTTGCAATATCTGACATTACCGGATGTTTCGAAAAATCTCCGCGATAGGCAAGGATTAAATTACTTAGTTCGATGTCACATTGTTCAAAACTTTGCGTTTCATTAAAAACATTGATTACTGCCGGCATTCCTCCTGTAACCAAGTATTTTTTAAACTGCTCCTTAAGATTAGTGAAAATAAAATCCGGTATGGTTCCTGTAGGTTTAGCCGAAATTAAAAAACGAGCAGATTCAGGGCTCCAGTACGGTAAAACCTCCATAAAACTCATGGGATGTAAGTTTAGGAAGTTGATTTTACCGACCGGAAACGATTTCCCGGGATGGAGCATAAGTCCCAAAAGGGACCCGGATGAAATCACAGATAAATCAGGTCTATTTTCAGCAAAGTATTTTAAACTGTTTAATGCTTCAGCACATTCCTGTATTTCATCAAATATGACTAAAGTTTTGGAATCAATCTGGTAACCTGATATTAGTGAAAGGATTTCCAGTATGCGACTTACATCTTTATTTGTAGTAAATACCTCATGAAGTTCTGGACGTTCATCAAAATTGAAGTAAGCAGTTTTGGAAAAAGCTTCGTTACCTAACCATTTCATGATATAAGTTTTACCAACCTGCCTGGCTCCCATAATTATCAAAGGGTTTTTATGCTTTTTCTGAGCCCAGGTTTTTAATGAATTTTGAATGGTCCTTTCCATTATTAAGTGCCAAAAATGTGAAAACTATCACAAAAATAGTACTTAAAAATGTAAAAATTGCATCATAGTAACAAGTTTATCTTACAATTGAATAGATTTGAGCGCCACCTAAATGGTTGCCTGTTTCAACAGCAGCATGTAGGTAGTATGCGAAATCTCATACGCCCCAAATTGTTTGATGTGAGGATTAAGGTACTGGGTGTCCAGCAATATAAACTGTTTTTCGCGCAGAAATTCCACCAGGTACATCAGCGCCAGTTTGCTGGCATCGGTGTGGGTGTGAAACATGCTTTCGCCAAAAAAGGCCTTGCCGATAGCCACACCATATAAGCCACCCACCAATTCGTTATTTAATCTGGTTTCAAAACTGTGTGCAAACCCTGCCTTGTGCAATGCGATGTAGGCCTCTATGATTTCTTCGGAGATCCAGGTGTCTTCAGAGCGCAGTGTTGCACAGTTCCGGATTACCGTCTCAAAATCGCGGTTTACAGTGAACGTGAATTTGCCGCTGCGGTACAATCTTTTCAGGTTTTTGGAAACCTTGAAGCGTTCATCCAGGGGGATAATTCCGCGATTTTTTGGGGTGTGCCAGTAGATTTCATTATTGTCGTCGGGGTGGGCCATGGGGAACGAGCCCGACATATAGGCAGCCAATAGAATCTCCGGCGACAAAAACATGGGGCAAATTTCGCCATATTATCATAAAATAAGGTGTTTATGTACTTTTTTTGCATGCAATGAGCAAGGGGAAGCTGCAAAAGTTTGCAGAGTTTGATGCGTTTGAAAACACGCTGGATTACAATACAGATACGAAGGGCCATTGGCATGAGATTTTTGGCAATGAAAATCCCATTGTATTAGAACTGGCCTGTGGTAAGGGAGATTACACGGTAGGGCTTGCCAAACGCAATCCCGGTATAAACTACGTAGGGGTTGATATCAAAGGGAATCGCCTATGGCGAGGGGCTAAAACCGCTACCGATGAGGGGTTGAGCAATGTTCGTTTTCTGCGCATACAAATTGATTTTATTGAGAAGTACTTTGCTGAAAATGAGGTTTCCCATATCTGGATTACCTTCCCTGATCCGCAGCCGGCCAAAGCCAGAAAGCGGTTAACATCCTCAAGGTTTCTCGCCCATTACCGCACTATATGCAAATCTGACGCACAGATACACCTGAAAACCGACAGTGATTTGTTTTATGAAAGTACCCTGGAAACCATACAGGAAGAGGGATTGACGTTACTTGAAAACATTCAAAATGTATACACACAGCCCTGTGCCGCTGAACTCAAAGAAATACAGACTTTTTATGAAAATATGTGGCTGAAGGAAGGCCGCACCATCAAGTTTTTGCGGTTTGGGTTAAACCCCTGAGCCTTTTGCTCACCTGCTGATAATAATGCGGTGGTTTTCTGCCAATCCGGAACCTGTAA
>RGEC01000213.1 GCA_009918425.1 Bacteroidota bacterium | reverse complement strand
GATATGACCACTAGCGAAAAAGAATTTGAGTTTTTTGATTCTTACAGCGAAGTACTTAATCCGCCAGACTCTGAACCAACTGCAGCATTAAAACAGAAGTATCCATTTGGTAGCATAGGGTTGAATATCGGCCTTAAAATCCATTTGTAACGTTTATTAAAATCAGATTACATTAGGGCTTTCTAAAAAAAATAAATAACAGTTAGTGATTTTTATGGCAAATTCAACCCCAAAAATTGAGGGGAAGGTTGGGAATTGTGAAGGTAATTTTGGCATGTTCGCCGTGTGGTTGGCGTCCTCGCCAATCACTGTTTTAGACAGTCGGGAATGACGCCAACCGTAGGGTCAATCTATGATTAATCCGATATTTCACTCCTTCGGAGTTCCGTGTATCGATTATGGCATTTTCTACAAAAATGCCGCTCCTCCGGAGCTAAGCAAACCCTTTTGCGAGGTACACCGTCGTCGTGTGGTTGGCGTCCCCGCCAATCACAATGTTGACCCGTTATGTCGCACCTACGGCGCTTGGCATATCCTTGATGACATTTTCTATGAAAATGCCTCTCCTCCGGAGCTAATACCCATGGCAATCCGTTGGGTGTAAGGTCTGCATTTCCGTCAAGCAGGCCCCGTAGGGGCGATATATTAATTACACCACCACTTAACAACCCCTCAGCGCCGTAGGTGCGGCATAGAAATATTTTTTTTAAGGCGGTCGGCGAGGGCGCTAACCGAAGAGCAAAAGCAAAATTAAACATACACCATCCTCCCCATATTCACTACATTCGCATACCATGCAAGCTGATATCCATAAGCTATTCCCTACCCTGGAGCCTGCATTGATTGAGGAGATTAAAAATCTGGGCAGCATCCGCAGTGTTAAAGCCGGTGATATGCTGGTAAAAACCGGGCAGTTTATGCCCAATACCCAGCTTGTAGCAGAAGGATTGGTGAAGGTGTACCGCGAAGACCAAGACGGACACGAATTTTTTATGTATTACCTGAAACCCGGACAGGCATGCGCCCTAACCCTCAACTGCGCTATTCGCCAGCTCGACAGCCCCGTGATGGCCAAAGCTGTGCAGGACACGCAACTGATTGCCCTGCCTGTGCAGGATGTGGATCGGTGGATGCAACAGTACCACACCTGGAGCCATTTTGTGCTTGACAGCTACCGTCAACGCTACATGGATCTGATTGATGCCTTTGATCAGGTTGCCTTCAGGCACATGGACGAACGCCTCAGGATTTATTTACGGATACACAGTGAGCAGTTAAAAACCAAAGATATTTACCTCACCCACCAGGAAATTGCCAATGAACTTAATTCCAGCCGCGAGGTTATCAGCAGGTTATTGAAAAAGATGGAAGAAAACGGGGATATTATTTTGCACAGGTACCATCTGGAGCTTGTTAAGCTCTAGGCGTAATTCCTACAAGCCATTTACAAAGAAAAACTATCCAACCACCCTAATTTCTATCTCAAATGCAAATTCAGGTTTGTGTGGGGCATTCAGGATAAAAGTTTCCCAATTGCCATGCGGCAAATACACCGCACACTGGGTATTGGAAACATGGTAAATGCGATGGTGTAATGCTGCGGGCGTGCCCTGCAAAATGCCATATATAACCTCAGGACGCAGTTTTTCGGGTGTGTAGGCCGCATCGTGCCACACTACCACACTGTTTTCGTGTATCAGGTGTTTGAACACGTTTTCTGTATCGGATTTAACCATGGCATAATGGTGGTCGCCGTCAATGAAAATGAGATCGTATTGTTGCTGTAATCCTTCAAAATCAAAGGAGGCCGTATCACCATATATTTGGGTAACATTGGGCAATTCTTTTGAAAACCAGCCATGTAAATCTGCATAGGCCTGAGGAAGTCCCAGGTCCGTAATCTGCGCCGGGGAGAGATTGAGGGTGGTACATTCTTTAGCCACCGAGGCCACATTGGCCACACTTTCGCCACGCCAGGTACCAATTTCAAAGTATTTGCATTCGGGTATGCCTGCAGCCAGTGATTTAAGCAAAGCCAGATCGGTAGGCAGTGAACCTCCATCCAGAAAGGCAAACGGATAAACCTTATCTCCCTCTTTTTTGTGTAGAGTTCTGAAATCAATGGAGGGTAGTTTATAGGCCTTGCCCTTCAGGGCCTTTAATTTTGATTCCCAGGCATTATCCTCCTCCAGTACAAGGTTCAGTAGCCAGGGTTTCCTGATAATCTTTGTAATTGCCCGGCACGCACGGAGAATTTTCCTCATGAAGGCACGAAGTTAGGCAATGCGCGAGGATTATGAATCCTGCGTATCGCTATCTGTATTCTCAGGCAGTTCTCCCAATCTATCATCAATGATGGTTACATCTTCCACATCTTCCATATCAGAGATTAAAGTCTGGGGTATGTTTTTGGTAGTTTTCAGTCCCAGTTTTCTGAGTTTTTCCGCTCTGGAAACGAGGTTGCCTTTACCGGTACTGAGTTTCCCAATGGCCTCGGCATAGGTGGATTCTGCCTTTTGAATGGCTTTGCCTACTTCCTGTAAATTTTCTGCAAAGCCCACAAACTTATCGTACATATCGCCGGCCTGTCTGGCAATTTCCAGGGTGTTTTTGTTGCTGTTTTCGGCTTTCCATACCGAAGCAACGGTGCGTAGGGTCGCCAACAGGGTAGAAGGGGATACCAGCACAATGCGGCGGCTCCAGGCATATTCATACAGTTCAGTATCACTTTGCACGCTGAGGGCAAAACCGGATTCTATGGGAATGAACATCAGGGTAATTTCCGGTGATTTTAGGTTGATGGCTGTGTGGTAATCTTTTTCAGCCAGGTTTTTTATATGGTTTTTCAAAGAAACCACATGGGCTTTCAAAGCAGCCTCCTTTTCGGGGGATCCGTCGGGTGCCGAGGTATATTGCTCGTAGGCGGTCAGGCTCACCTTGGCATCTACGATGATGTTTTTGTCTTCGGGTAAGAATACAACGGCATCGGGTTTAATTGTAGCACCGGAGGAGGATGACGTTACAAACTGGGTTTCATATTCCCTTCCTTTGGCGAGTCCGCTGCTATCCAATACCTTTTCCAGTATCATTTCACCCCAGCCACCCTGCATTTTTGTGTTTCCTTTCAAGGCATTGGTAAGGTTTTGGGTCTGCTCGGTAATGGTATTATTCAAAGCGGTCAGGTTTTTTATCTCCGCCAGCAATTGTGTATTGCCTGTACTGGCTTCTTTGCGCGTATCTTCTACCTTTTTTTCAAACTCTTGTAGTTTTTCTTTGAGGGGATTTAATACATCGCCCAGGGTTTTTTCCTGCTGCTGGGTTAGAACCTGACCTTGTTTTAAAAGGCCTTCGTTGGTCACCTCCTGCATAATTTTACGCATGAGTGTTTCAGTAGATTCGGCAGTTTGCTTCAGACTTTTATTCAGATCGGTGAGATTTTTAACATCTGCTTCCAGTGCAGCAATGCGGGCAAACTGGTC
>RGEC01000212.1 GCA_009918425.1 Bacteroidota bacterium | reverse complement strand
TGGCGGAAGGACTCAATGAATTGAAGATGTGTCTGAAAGCCGGCTATAGTTTTCGGAAATTGTTTTTTTGCCAGGATGATATTACTGCCGAAGAACTTATGGCTTGGTTTTATCCGTTGAAACCTGAAGCGGACGTATTTACTGTTTCTTCAGAGGTGATGAATAAGCTGGCATACAGATCCGGTGTGAAAAACGCCGTTGCCGTGGTGGAGTCGCAAAATGTAGCATTGCCAAAGGTAAAATCCAATAATCCATTTTACCTAATTGCAGAATCTGTAGAAAAACCGGGAAACCTGGGGGCTTTGTTGCGCAGTGCCGATGCCTCGGGTACCACAGCTGTTATACTGTGTGATCCCGCAGTTGATATTTATAATCCCAATGTAATCCGCAGCAGTGTGGGTTGCGTATTTACTGTGCCTGTTATGGTGATGAGTCCGCAGGAAACACTTGCTTTTTTGAAGGATAATGGGGTTGCCGTTTACACAACGTTTATGGAAAAATCTGTAAGCATCTGGAAATGTGATTTAACACAATCCTCTGCCGTGGTTGTGGGAACAGAAAGTACGGGCCTGAGTGATTTTTGGAAGTCGGCGGGAGCCAATGTAAATATTCCCATGTTTGGTAGGGTAGATAGCCTGAATGTATCGGCAGCGGCCGCCCTGATGATGTTTGAGATGGCAAGACAGCGACACGGAAAAGGAGGTGCAGTTGAATAAAGGAGTTTTGGTGCTTGGAGCAGGACGAAGCTCACGTTTTTTGCTAAAACAGCTTGCTGAATTTTGCGAAAAAACAGGCCGTAAACTTACCGTTTGTGATGCCAGTCAGCAGGAACTGGATAAGCATACTTTGGGTTTGTCGGTAGAGCGAAATGTACTTAATGCCTCAGATTCGTTGGCACTTGAGCAGCAGATTGCGAATAAAGAAATGGTGGTTTCCCTGCTTCCACCAACAATGCATCCTGTAGTTGCTGCATTTTGCCTGAAATACAAGGCACATTTTGCCTCGGCTTCTTATGTGGGCGATGCTATGCGCAGTCTGGATGCAGACGCACGTGCCAATGGGCTTGTTTTTCTCAACGAATCTCATTTGAGAGTTACTGCGGCGGACTCGTCAGCGAGGCACACTGTGAAGGCAATCCCTGGAAATATAAATTTAGCTGGAACCCACGTAACGTTGTGCTGGCAGGGCAGGGTGGCAATAGCATTTTCAGACATCATAATCAATTAAGGAGCATTCCCTGGCATCGTTTGTTTGCCGAGGCAAAAACGTTGTCTATTCCCGGTCTGGGGAAATTTGATGCTTACGCAAACCGCGATAGCCTTTCCTATACATCCTTGTATAGGTTGGCTAATGTTTCTACATTGTTGCGTGGAACACTGAGGCGGGCAAATTACTGTAAGAACTGGCAGGTTTTGGTATCGCTGGGTTTCACCGATGCACAGTCGCCACTGCCGGGAGCTGTGCAAAGTGTGAATGATTTATGCTGTGCCCTCACCGGCAAAAGAACAGATCAGCTGCTTTCAGCGTGGTTGCTTGAGAACAGCTGGATAATCCCTGAACAAACCGCATGGTTTGATTATCTGAATATGGAAAGTACCCAACCACTGGGTTTTATGGCTAACAATGCAGCAGAAGTACTGGAGGTAGTTTTGCTGGAAAAATGGAAACTGATGCCGGGAGACCGTGATGAGGTGGTAATGTACCACAGAATAGGATTTGAGAAAGATGGGCGAAAGCAGCAGCTGCATTCTGTTCTCAGCGTAATCGGGGAAGATGAACTTCATACGGCTATGGCTAAAACCGTAGGGTTGCCGCTTGCTCTGGGTGTGGAGCTGATACTGGAAGGAAACTGCCCTGAAACAGGAGTAGTAATTCCCGTAAGTGATTATTGGTATAAGGGGATTTTACCAGGGCTGGAGCAAATGGGTATTTGCTTTTCGGAGTATACCGAATTTTGCGATTGAAATAGAGCGCATAAACTATTGCCGTTCGTAACTTTGTGCCCTAAATATTATGAGTGAAATTATCAATTCCGGTAAAGCACCCGAGCCCGTAGGGCTATATCCCCATGCCAGACGCGTAGGAAATTTATTGTTTTTAAGCGGAGTGGGTCCCCGTGAAAAAGGTACCAAGAAAATTCCCGGTGTTGAGCTTGATGAGCAGGGTAATATTGTTTCCTATGATATCGAAGCCCAGTGTCGCAGTGTATTTCAGAATGTGAGATGGATACTGGAAGATGCCGGCAGCAAATGGGAAAACATTGTAGATGTTACCGTTTTTCTTACCAATATGAAAGACGATTTCAAAACCTACAACCGGCTTTGGGCAGAATATTTTGCCGAAAATCCTCCCTGCCGAACTACCCTTGAAATCAATTGCCTGCCCACACCCATTGCTATTGAATTGAAGGTGCTGGCCACCATTGATTAATGATCCTGCAGTTTCCCTTTTAACCGGGATATCTGTTGTTTTAAGGCGTCTACAGCCTTGTCCATGGCATTTTCAAATGAGTGGTCCTGTTGTATTACAAAAAGCTCCTTTTCGGGCACCTTGATGCGTATCTCAAGGGTTTTGTTTCTTTTTGTATCTGATTTTTCTTCCTTTAGGATTACTTTCACTTCCTGCATGCGCTGATACATTCTGTTTAGTCTTTCCAGTTTGCCTGAAATCACGTCCATGATTCTGGGTTCAGCCTTCATACCAATGGTTTGAAAATGAATATTCATATATGTAATGATTAAATGGTTTCTGCCGGTTGCGGCATTTTTATTCAAGTTATACAGTTACAACGAAAAAAAATGTGATTTATGTCACGCAGTGGATAAACAGCCTTAGAAATCCGACTGATTTTAGTTTCTGGGATGCAGCGCGTGAATTTTTTTCAGCTTTTCAAAACTGTTTTTGGTATACACCTGTGTCGCAGCCAGGCTGGCATGACCAAGAATTTCCTTTATGGCCATAAGCTGCGCTCCATTGTTGAGCATGTGTGTGGCAAAAGAATGGCGTAGTACGTGCGGACTGGTTTTTAGCGCGTCGCTAAAGAGCCTTAGGTAGTGGTTTACCAGCCGGTAGATATACATGCGGTACATGGGTTTACCGTTGTTTAGAGGGAAAAGCAAACCGATTCTGCCATTCATCCACAATTTTAAACCTTCCAGAATTTCATCATGCAATGGAATTAGCCTTTGTTTGTTGCGTTTTCCCGTTACCTGCACGGTTTTTCGGTCTAAATCCACATCGCCGCATTGAATGGCTGCAAGTTCGCTGAGTCGCATGCCCGTGGAATAAAATAGCAGCAGTAATAATTTATCGCGCTGACCATTTTCCTGTTCTGACCAAGGAAAATGGGTAAACATATTTTGTAAATCTCTGGCAGGAATATCCTGTACAATGCGTTTGGGCATTTTAGGCAGGCTGATTTTGGAAAGTGGATCGCTTTTGAGGGTGCCGTGCTCGCGGAGATACCGGGTGAATGAGCGAAGTACTGAAATTTTCCGGTGCACGGTCCT
>RGEC01000211.1 GCA_009918425.1 Bacteroidota bacterium | reverse complement strand
AAAAAAATCGCATAGGACCTGACGTTCAGAAAGCACCGATAATGTTTCAGGTGTAACAAACCGTTCTGACGAAGGCGTCATAAGCACCTGAACTTCACAGCCGTACTTTTTGAACAGCCGAATGAGCATAGGAATTTTATAGGCAGCGATGCCGCCTGTAACACCCAATATGATTTTTAACGGTTTATTTACCGGTGTTGGCATCGGGCATGCGCCAGTAGGTTTTGCCTTCGGCAAACTCCTGTGTGGCAAGCAGGGTGGGCTTGGGTTGTCTTTCGTACATCAGCGAAATTTCAATTTGTTCGCGATTTTCCTGAATCTCTTCCAGGTTATCAGTATCGTTCACAAATGGTTCAAGGCGATTGCGCAACTCTTCTTTCTGGCGTTCTGCAATCTGGTTTGCGCGCTTTGAAATAATAACGGCTGACAGATACACGTTTTCGGTCTCTGATTCGAAATTTCTGAGGTCGCGGGTTTCCGCATTGCGTGATATGGGTTGGTTCATAATAATGTTTTCAATTTTTCGATGGCTTCTTTGGCTTTCTCATTTATTGCGGAGGCTTCTTTGGCATTTTCACCTTTGCTTCCGTTGCTGTAAACGTAATCCTGGTAATATTCAAGCACTTCTTTGAAACGTTCCAGTCGCTTTTTCTCAACACTGTTTGCAGCGTAGTTGAACTGGGCTTTTACCATAAGAAACTCCAGTTCTTCTTTCTTTTCCATGTCTGGATAAAATTTCAGTGTATTTTTTGCAGAATTAACCGCGGCCCTGAAATCACCCATATGGTAGTATTGCTTTACGTGTTCGTATTCTTTTTGCTGCAATTTGCGTCTTAGGTCATCAATGTGATTGTTGCAGCGCTGTGCATATTCACTATCAGGATAATAATTGATAAAAGTCTGAAGACCACCAATGGTTTTCAGGGTCTGGCTCTGATCCAGTTCATGAGAGCCAATATCCATGTAGTCACAATAAACAGCCATGTAGGCACATTCAACACTACGCTTACTTGTGGTAAAATTCTCCGTAAAATCCTTAAAAAACATGCTGGCAAATTCGTAGTCGCCAAGTCCGTAATGGCTATATGCTGTGTAAAAATATACCTGTTCCAGACTGTCTGTAGCCCTGCCGTATATGTCTCTTAATTGTTCAAATAATGGCAGTGCCCTGGCAAAATCTTTTTTCATGTAAAGCTGCACAGCCTTGTTGTATTTTAGGGTTGCGTTTTTGGATTTGTAAATTTTTCCGTAATCACTGCATGCAGACAGCAGTAGAAGGGCCGGAATAATAAAAATAAAACGAACCATTTGAACCCGCGAATATACTAAATTCCGGGCGAATTAGCAAATAAAAAGGGGTTAATAAAAAGGGTAAATTAAGCTGGAAATTCCCAAGTTTCAGGGATACACCAATTTTTTCATTGTCCATTCCTGATTCTCATTGGCAATAGTTGGTTGTCTTGTGTCAGCCATAAAGGTGAAAACAGGTTTGGTAGCTATTAATTTGCCCCGGTAAAAATAATTTTGCAGGAAAAAAGCTTGCCTGACGCCGATCCGGTGAATTTGATCGAAAAGAAAATTTCCCAAACCATAATAAATTGGCTTGTTTTTATAGAAAATAACCTGTTGTATCTGATGTGCCTGAGATCCATAAATCATGTCGGCACCGAAATCAATAATTTGTTTACAGATAACACGCTGTGTTGCAGATGGAGTATAAGCGTCAATCTCTCCAAATTGCATGCTTACAATCACAAAGTTGCATTTTAATTTGCCCTTCATCTCTGCAATAACTTTGCTTGCTTTGGCACTGTCCCAGCGATTAGCTCCCGGTTCGTTTTCTCCGGCGCATTCACCCAGTGGGCATAGTTCGTTAAATCCTATGAAACCAATTCTGGTACTATCTTTCAGTGTTACAATGGTTGGTTGATTTGCTTCTTTTGCATTGCGTCCACCTCCGAAAGGTTTAATGCCCTGTTCCATATACCATTCGTAAGTCTTAACAAATGCGTCTTTGCCATGGTCACGGTTATGGTTGCCCGTAAGTTCAACAATATCGCAACCCAGATCCGTAATGGCTTTGAAATGCTCTTTTTTGCTGCAAAATTTGGTTCCGCCGCGCGGGAATACGCAATCAGGGGTAAAGCTGACTTCATTGCTGATATGCATTACATCGGTCTTGGCAAACCAGGGTTTTAATTTTTCGGTAAGAAATTCGATGCCCTGATTGTCAGCAACGATGCCGGATCCGCGGGTTATGGCTGTTACGCCGGTAATGCTAATGAGGCTGATTTGTTTGTTGAAATCAAATGGGGTCTGGCCTTTTTCTGTAAATCGCCATTTTTCCGGATTTTCAAAAAAGTCTATTGAATCTGTTACAACCACCTTAAGCAAGCCATTTAGACTGTCGATGGGTATGAACATAAATCCTTTTTGAGGGCATTTGATAAATTCAGCAATACTAACCGTTTTGAAGGGTTTGAATTCTCCCAGCCAACGTGCCTGCATTTTTGAGTCGCTGCCTTTCAGTTTATAAAGAAATCCCTTTCCCTTGCGAAGTTCCGATGTGTTTGCTGAATCGTAATAATGGTTGAATGTGGTAACGAGCAGCCATGGTTTGTCCATAGGGTTTTTGAGTTTGTCTGTATGTTCATCTGATGCTTTTCCGGAGCAAGCGAGGCATAATAAATAAATACTAAAGAGCTGAAAGTGTAATTTCATGATTTTGCGAAAATACCATAATTAAATTCTAGGTGTTTACAGGTAACGTCAAAAGTTTTTCTCTTGAAAACTTGTTTATAGACATTGATATTCACAAGGCATTTTTGCATTGTGTCAACTCTTCAACAAAATATGGACTCACAACAGCTTCAGGTAATGGCAACTCAAGTGCGCAGGGATATTCTGCGTCAGGTATACAATGTTCAAAGCGGCCATCCGGGCGGATCATTGGGTCTGGCTGATTATTTTACGGCATTGTTTTTTCATTTTATGAAACACAATCCATCTGCCTTCAGTATGGAAGCCAAAAACGAGGATGTTTTTATACTTAGCAATGGTCACGTTTCACCTGTATATTACAGTGTTTTGGCACGCTCGGGATACTTTCCGGTTTCAGAGTTGAGTACCTTCAGGCTGATAAATTCAAGGCTTCAGGGGCATCCCGCTACACATGAGGGTTTGCCCGGAATCAGGGTTGCAACAGGCAGTCTCGGTCAGGGTTTGAGTGTGGCTGCCGGAATTGCCCTGTCAAAAAAACTGAATAACGATGATCGAACCGTTTACGTGGTTACCGGTGACGGGGAACTCCAGGAAGGGCAAATTTGGGAGGCTGTAATGTATGCATCCCACAACAAACTCGACAATATGCTTGTTGCTGTTGACTTTAACGGTCAGCAAATAGATGGTTCTACCATTGATATTATGGGGTTTCATGAAATTGGCAGCAAGTTTGCAGCGTTCGGTTGGGAAGTGGTGTACATGGACGGTAATAATATGGATGAAATACTA
>RGEC01000022.1 GCA_009918425.1 Bacteroidota bacterium | reverse complement strand
TTATCTGAACATGCAGACCGTTTTAGATACCCTTCCTGAAACCGACAGTGTTCGCGAACAACTTTACAAATATGCAGGTAAACTACAACAGGACTTAACCGATGTAGCCGGCGAAATTGATAAGGCAAAAGCAGCCTACGATGCAATTGGCGCAGACCCTTCTGCATCCCAGGTTAAAAAAGAGTTGCTGGCTAAACGTTATCAGACTCTGGTAGAGGAATACCAGCGTACTGAACAGGATGCCCAGAAACAGTTGGTTGACAAGGAAAAGGAGAAAATGCAGCCTATTTATGATATGATAAAGAAGTCTGCGGGTGAAGTAGGCAAATCCAAGGGATATACGCTGGTGCTGAACAATACTGGGGGTATGGTTTTGTATAACCTTAATGATGCTGATGATATCACTGCGGCTGTGATTAAGTACATGTTGGCAAAAAATCCCACCGCTAAGCCTGCTGCAGGTAAACCAGCCGGTCAAAAATAAGATTATTGTAACTGATATAAAAAGTCCTGATATATGCATCAGGACTTTTTTATTTGCCCTTCCACGCCTTGTTTTGCATATGTGGAGCAGAAAGCAGCACCCATAGGTGTTTTTGATTCCGGATACGGCGGATTAACGGTTTTGAAGGAATTGGAAATAGCATTGCCCCAGTATGATTATCTGTATCTGGGCGATAATGCGCGTGCACCTTATGGTACACGCTCTTTTGATACGGTCTATGAATATACCCTGCAGGCTGTAAAATGGCTGTTCGATCAGGGTTGTCCGCTCATTATTCTGGCCTGTAACACCGCTTCGGCAAGAGCATTGCGCAGTATTCAACAAAGAGATTTGCCGCATATGGATCCGGAACGGCGTGTGCTTGGCGTTATCAGGCCTACAGCTGAAATAGCAGGAAAATTAACTAAAACCGGAAATATTGGCATATTGGGAACCCAGGGAACGGTTTCGTCTCATTCCTATATACTTGAGCTTCAAAAATTCTTTCCCGAGGTGAAAGTGTACCAGGAAGCATGTCCCATGTGGGTGCCTCTGGTGGAAAATAACGAGTATAATAAACCCGGTGCAGACTACTTTGTTAAACAAAATATAGATCAGTTACTGGTTCAGTGCCCCGAAATGGATGCTGTATTCCTTGCTTGTACACATTACCCGCTGCTGCTTGATAAAATCAACACATACATACCGGAAGGTATGATGGTTTTTGAGCAGGGAAGTATCGTTGCAGAGAGTCTGGTGCATTATTTGGAGCGCCATCCGGAAATGCGCAGCCGTCTCAGTACAGGTTCGACCCGTAATTTCACAACCACCGATTTGGCTGAATCTTTTGACAAGCAGGCAACTGTTTTTTACGGCAAATCGATTTCATCGCGTCGCATAGAATTGCTTTAAAAAGGCAGATGCAGGAGCACTTTAAACAGCGGCTGAGAACCTTGCCCGAGAAACCCGGGGTTTACAAGTATTTTGATGAAAATGGAGTGATTATTTATGTGGGTAAGGCTCGAAATCTCAAAAAGCGGGTAAACAGTTATTTTACCAAACAGCATGAAAACCGGAAGACCGAAGTGCTGGTGAAGAAAATCACTCACATTGATTTTACCGTCGTAGAAACCGAATGGGATGCTCTGCTTCTTGAAAACAGCCTGATTAAAGAGTTTCAGCCTCGCTACAATATCAATCTGAAAGACGATAAAAGCTATCCTTATATCAGGGTTACCAACGAGCGGTTCCCCAAAGTGTATGCCATGCGCAACCCTGTAAGGGACGGATCAATGTATTTTGGGCCCTATGCATCACCTAAAGTCATGCATACCGTGCTGGATCTGGCACGGAAACTTTATCCCACGCGAAACTGTAATTTACAGATGACACCTGAAAAAATAGCGCAGGGGAAATTCTCAATTTGCCTTGAATACCAGATTGGAAATTGCCTGGGTCCATGCGAGGGAAAACAATCCGAGGAGGAATACAATAAGAGTATTCAGCAGATTAAACAATTACTCAGGGGCAATCTGGGTGAAATTAAAAAGCACCTTCGCACCGAAATGCAGGCTGCAGCAGGAGAATTACGCTTTGAAGATGCACAGCATTACAAAGAAAAACTGGATGCCCTGGAAAATTACCGACACAAAAGCACTGTTGTAACTTCGCTTACAGGTAATGTGGCTGTTTTTGGGGTGAGCAGCACTGATAAATTTGCTTTTGTGAATGTGCTGTACGTTGCGGATGGCATTGTTGTTCGTACCCACAACTGGGAGGTGAAAAAGAAGCTGGATGAAACCGATTCGGATATTATGCAACAGGCCATTGGTGAGATGCAGGTGCTGTATGCTGATGAAATTCCGGATGAATGGATTTTACCTTCAACACCCGAGTCTGAGGAAATATTGACCTTAAACTGGTCGGTCCCAAAAGCAGGTGACCGAAAAAAACTGCTGGATTTGAGCTTGAAAAATGCCATGCTGTTCCGCCAGGACAAGCTCAATCAGTACGAAAAGCTTAATCCTGAGGTTCGAATAGACCGGCTTATGGAGCAAATGCGTAATGATCTGCGGTTGCAGGAACAGCCGCGCCACATGGAGTGTTTTGATAACAGCAATTTTCAGGGAACCTACCCTGTGTCTGCCTGCGTGGTGTTCAAGGATGGAAAGCCGGCCAAATCGGAATACAGGCACTTCAATGTGAAAACAGTTGAGGGCCCCAACGATTTTGCCACCATGCAGGAAGTTATCCAAAGACGTTACAGCCGTCTTATTGAGGAAAATAAATCCCTGCCTCAGCTTGTTGTTATTGATGGTGGCAAAGGGCAGCTAAGTGCAGCGGTGGAAGTACTGAAGCAACTGGGCGTTTATGGTAAAGTAGCTGTGATTGGTATTGCCAAGCGGCTTGAGGAATTGTATTATCCCGAAGATTCATTGCCACTATACCTTGATAAAAAATCAGATACGCTTAAAGTCATTCAACAAATGCGCGATGAGGCGCACCGGTTTGGCATTACACACCACCGAAACCGCAGAAGTAAGGGCCTGGTGAAATCTGCATTAACAGACATTACCGGAATTGGTCCTGAAACGGCTGCTTTGCTGCTTAAGAGTTTCAAATCAGTTGGTAAGATACGAGAGGCCGGTTTTACTGAATTATCGGCGGTTATAGGAGAAAAAAAGGCTACCTTGGTTTTAAAACATTTTCAGCCGGAGGTGAATGAAAATGGATAGTCAACACACCTTACTGCAATTGCTTGCCGAATCTCAAAAACACAATGTGGCCTGCATTTGTGTATCAAATGGTTTTGATGACCCCTATGGAAGATACGATTACCTGGCCGGATTTGGCGAAAAACTTGCCTTTTATTCACCGGAGGCAATTACCCAATCAGGTTCTCTGAAAATGGGTTTTTGCAGTTATGATTTAAAAAACAGGAGCCGGAATACATCTACAAATCTGCCCGAAATGTTGACAGCCCTGAGACCAATTTTATTTTGCCTGATGCTATTTTATATGAACAAAACGGAGTGGCTGGAGCGTTTACCTGTCGAACATCAAAGGGTGAGTACCTTGAGAATGTTCAGCAGATAAAAGAATGCATTAAAAATGGTGATTTCTATGAGATGAACTATTGTCTGCAGTTTGAGTGTGATAATTGTTTAAACCCGTATGCGTTGTTTGCCGAATTAAACCGCACTGCGCCGGCTCCCTTTGCAACGTTTTTTAAATACAATGATAAATTCCTTCTTTGTTCCAGTCCGGAAAGGTTTTTAGCAAAACATGCCGATTGCCTGATAGCCCAGCCTATAAAGGGAACACGCAAACGGCATTTGGATACTCAGGTAGATATTGGAATAAAAGAATCGTTGGCCGGCAGCACAAAGGATCGTGCGGAAAATATTATGATTGTGGATTTGCTGCGCAACGATCTCAGCCGGGTTTGTTTGCCGGGATCTGTGAATGTTCCTGAACTTTGCAAAGTCTATTCATTCAGCCATGTGCACCAGATGATAAGCACGGTGACAGGCGAATTGAGGGCAAAAACCAAATTTGCTGATATACTTAAAGCTTCATTCCCCATGGGCAGTATGACAGGAGCACCCAAGATTCAGGTAATGAAAGATATTGAGCATTTCGAAAATTTCAGCCGTGGGTGGTATTCCGGTTCTGTGGGCTACTGGGAAAATGACGATTTTGATTTGAATGTTGTGATAAGATCACTGCAACTGGATACTGCTGCGCAAAAAATGTATTACCATGTGGGTGGTGCTATCACCTTCGACAGCATACCAGAGGAAGAATACAATGAGTGTTTGCAGAAAGCGTCAGGGCTGATGCAGGCTTTGAAAAATCAGGAAGCCTCAAACTTGTAACCCACGCCTTTAACCGTGTAGATATAGCGCTCTTCCAGTTTTTCGCGGATTTTACGCACATGCACGTCAATGGTTCGGTCTACGACCAATACTTCGTTACCCCATACATTTTCCAGTATTTCGTCTCTGCTGAAAACCCTGGCTGGGCGGCTGGCGAGGAAGGCTAGGAGTTCAAACTCTTTGCGTGGAAATTGCAGTGATTTGCCCTTGAATTCAACCACAAAACGTTCTCTATCAATTTTCAGATCACCGAAGTCAATAATTTCGTGTGTGGTGCTTTGTATGGCATTTCTACGGCGTAAAATAGCCTTAAGCCTGGATAGCAATACGCGAGGACGGATGGGTTTTGATATGTAGTCATCCGCGCCGGCTTCAAAACCCGCCAGTTCGGCAAATTCTTCGCTTCTGGCGGTAAGAAAAACGATGGGTATATTTTTGGTGTCGTCGTCTTCTTTCAATTGTCGGCATGCCTCCATTCCGTCCATCACAGGCATCATCACATCCATCAGAATCAGGTCGGGCTTAATTTTGCGTGTTTGCTCGAGTGCCTGAAATCCATTGGCAGCAATATGCACCTCAAAACCCTCCTTGTTTAGGGCGTGCCTAATGATTTCGAGAATATCCAGCTCGTCATCAACTACCAGAATTTTAGGCATGTTTTTTAACATCACGCTTCAAAACAATGACCGATTTGTTATTGACTTTTAACGCTATTATTATCTTATTATTATTAGCAGTATGGGTTATTGCGCTAAAACCTCTTGCAGCTTGGCATACAGGTTTTCACCGCGCAGTCCCTTGGCAATGATTTTACCATCTTTGTCCAGCAGATAGGTAGCTGGTATGCTGCTTACCTGATATAATTTGGCGGGAGCACTTTGCCAGCCGCCAAGGTCGCTCACGTGTTTCCAGGTAAGTGAATCTGCAGCAATTGCACTTTTCCATCGGCCTGGCTCGTTATCTAGAGAAACACCGAAAATTTCAAAACCTTTGTCTTTGAAATCTGCATACATTTTGCGGTTGAAAGGGTTTTCGCGCCTGCAAGGGCCACACCATGAAGCCCAGAAGTCTATCAAAACTACTTTGCCCCGGAGGCTGCTCAATGCAAGTTCAGTCCCGTCCGGTTGTTTGAGCTTAATATCAGGTGCCACAGCGCCAATAGCCAGTACTTTCTCCTTTTCATATCTGGCTTCCATTTCTTTTGTGTACTTGCCTTCAGGGGAATACACTTTCAGTGATTGATAGGCATGTTCAAGCAGAGGGAATTCAACATCGTCAAGCATTTGCGTAATGATCACAAAATAGGGTACGGGCGATTTTTTCATACCCATAACCAGGTTGGTAATGTTCTTTTTTCTTTCTGAAATCAACTGATAATATTCTTTTTGCAGCTGTTCTATTACTACATTATTTTCAGGCGAATTGCTTAGGCCACGTGCCCTGTTTTCGATGTTTTGTAGTTTGATTATATACGACGCGTTTAAATCTACCAGTTGTTTGAGTTCTGAGCTACTCTCTATCCCCTTTCCTGATAACGCATAGCTTACATCCAGTCCACTTCCGGAACATTCTACTTTAGCCTGTGTTTTATTGTTTACAATCATGTAAATCAGGCTGCTTTCATCCCACTGCAGCTGGCAAATGATACTTTCTGTAACATTGCCTGAAATGGTAAAATTGCCTTTAGAATCCGTTCGCGCACTATCGATAAGCTGCTGACCGCCCGGGGTAACTTCCAGCAATACAACAAGGTTGTTGGGTTTGTCTTTGATGTTTCCCTGAATGGTAAAGCCATCCTTTACTTTTTCCAGCGAACCTTCCTGACGTGTCAACAGGTCATTGATCCAGTTTTCAAAACGGGATGAATTGTTGCCTGCTTTGGCGTTGTTGCAGGAAACTACAGCAGGAGCCAGCAACACCAGTGCCGCCGTCCAAAGTCCTAATTTTAATTTGTTGAATGCCATCTGAACCAATTAAGCAAATATCGTCCCAAACTAATCAATCGTCAAGTAATTTTTCGGTATTGCTTTTTAGGGTTTCTTCAAAATCTTTGGGTGTTAGAGCATTGGTGAGACGGTGTTCCCCAATACGGGTGCGGCAAAGCGCAGAAAGATGCCCTCCGCTGCCCAGCGATTGTGCAAAGTCATGGGCAAGCGACCGTATGTAAGTACCTTTACTGCAAACCACCCTGAAGTGAATGTCGGGTAGGGTAACTCCTGTAATTTCAAATTCCCTGATCGTAATCTCCCTGGGCTTCATTTCAGTGGCAACACCTTCTCTGGCAAGTTTGTAAGCTCTTTTGCCATCAACCTTAATGGCTGAATATACAGGGGGCAACTGCGAGAGTAAGCCAGTGAAAGCTGCCGTTTTTTCTATAACCATTGCTTCTGTTATCGTGTCAAACGGGAAGAATGCATTGGGCTCTGTCTCCAGGTCATAGCTGGGTGTTGTGCTTCCCAAAGTGATGGTTCCGGTGTATTCTTTTTCCTGATCCTGAAGTTCCTGAATTTTTCTCGTACTGCCTTCTGTGCAAACCAGCAACAATCCGGTTGCCAGCGGGTCTAGGGTTCCGGCATGTCCCACGCGTTTTGCCCGGGTTACCCATTTTATTTTTTTTACAACCTGAAAGGAAGTCCAGCCGTAAGGCTTGTTGATGAGAAGTATCTCACCGGGCGGCCTGGGTTCACTGCTCACTGAATAATAATTTTTTGGCTGCGCACTACTACATTATCTGCCGTTAATTGCAGATTGTAGGTTCCAGCCGAAAGTTGCCCGGCATCTACCTTTAATTTATGAATGCCTTCACTGAGCGAGAGGTTTATTCCGCTTTTTACGCTTTGCCCCAGCATGTTTACCAAGCTTGCTTTATATACGGCAGGTTTGTCGACCTTAACCTCAATAAAAAGATTTTCATTTGCGGGTACGGGAAATATCCGCACATCGGCTACAGGTGAATTCAGCAGGGGATCTGAAAGGGCAATGCGCGAAATCCATGCAAACATGCTGTTATTTTTTCCATAAGAACCCACGGTATAGTAAACACCGGGCTCGTTGTATTTGGCCTGTATGCCTTCATAATCACCCCATCGCTGTTCCGCTTTGGGAATAAAGGAATAATAAATAAGACTTTTACCCTGCACCAGTTTCACTTTTTTACTGTATTCACCAAGCCTGTTGCGATACACAACACCGGTACCGGGAAAATGCCAGGGACTGCTGTAAACATAAGTAATTACAGTGCTGGGATCTTCTGTGTTTTTTCCGGCAGCAGCGATAGCAGGGTAGCCCATATCCAGTGAGTCGTCAGTAATCATGCCTGCTTCAATCACAGGATTATCACCGATGTGATAAATAGTATTATGGGTGAGGTGTGCCTGCATGGTATTGAAGTTCATGGTGTTCTGCAGATATTGAATCTGATTACCTATGCGTACCGCACTTAAAACACGGCAATCATTCGTTCTAAGTTTGTATGAAGTATCGGGTTGCAGTGCACTGGGCGGAAATCCGTATTTCATGGGTGAAACCAGTACTTTCATACTCAGCTGGGCCTTACCGCTTTGCTGGGTGTTGTTGATTTTTAGCAGAAATACTGTGTCATTCACCTTGTCAATGGGCTTCACACTGATAAAATAATTGTCTGTTCCATCCGGCATTGGGCCATTTTGTATGGCACAAATGCTTCTGAGCGATTTGCCACCGTATTTGATATTGGAATAAAAATCCTTTCTCAAGGTATCACCCTTGTATCCATCGGCCTTATTGAGCTGCCATATTATAGCTTCCGTAAATCCTTCCTCCCATGAAGCTCCGTTCCCAATAAGATTAACAGTAAAAAATACATCGTGGGTGTTGTGCGAGACAATGGGATAGTCGCTCCAGATTAAATCATTTGTGGGTTTTCCCGGAATCTTGTATACATTCCAGCCTTGTAAAGGATCATTGGTTTGGCTAAAAGCAACCACAATAAAGCTGCGTGTGTCGGTAACACCATGCATAAAAAGTATGATGAATCGGTCTGCGATGGGGTCGTACATCACGCGCGGGTCAAAAACCCGATCCATGGTAGGAAAAGCATCAATCTTTTTTTGTTGGTTGGCAAATTGAATCAGGCCCCATTGTTTTTTCCAGTTGCCCTGATCGTCATACACCCTTATGATGGTGTTTAAAACACTAATAACCATGCCGCTGTTACTCACGGCTATGTGGTTGTCGTTGGGTGTGCCTGAACCTGAAGTACCATCCCAACCATTCATATCATTTGGAGAAATGGAAGCCGGCGGGGTGGGATTACCTGTGTAGTTTCCCCTGCGATTGAGGTTACGCTGATTGAACCGACTGCGTTCAGCATCTACTGCCCTTCTCAGCGATTCTTTCATGCCCGAGGGAATTGGCATTTCATGCTCTTTCTGCAGCACACTTAACCATTCATCTGCGGCTGTGGATGGGTCAAAAACCTGAAAAAGCGGTGTTTTGTGGTTGCGTATGGTTTCGAAATCCTGTGCCGAAGCACTTTGTACCAGCCATAGCAAGACAATTACAAAGGATATCCTTTTCATGAACTTTATGCAAATTAAACCAAAATCACCCATAATCAGCGGGTGTTTACTTCCATCTCAAGGTTAACTTGAAATTTTGCCTGAATATCTTCAACGATTTCGCCTGCGAGCGATAGTATTTCAGCCCCGGTTGCATTACCGTAATTTACCATCACCAGTGCCTGTTTTTCATGCACGCCTGCATCACCGCGGCGGTAGCCTTTCCAGCCGGCCTTTTCTATCAGCCATCCTGCTGCGAGTTTTGCTGTTCCGTCAGGCTGATCAAAACGTTTTGCGTCAGGATAGGTCGCACACAGGGTATCGGCAACTTCTTTGCTCACTACCGGATTTTTGAAGAAACTGCCGCAATTGCCCAGTTCAGCAGGATCCGGAAGTTTGCTGCGTCGAATATGTATCACTGCCCGGCTCACATCCGCAATTCCGGGTTTGGAAATGCCCCATTGTTCAAGGATATTGGCAATATCTCCGTATTTGACATTTACGGACGGATTTTTATTTAGCCGTAAGGTTACGTAAGTTATAAAATAACGGCCCTTCCCATTCTGTTTAAAAAGACTGTCGCGGTAAGCAAATGCACAGTCGTCTGCGCGCAGTGTTACCATTTTACCATACAACATATCAAAGGCTTCCAGTTCCTCAAAAACATCTTTGAGTTCAGCTCCGTATGCGCCAATATTTTGAATGGGTGAAGCACCAATCGTTCCGGGTATCAGGCTCATATTTTCAAGTCCGCCCCAGTTGTTCTGGATGGTATACATAACTACATTGTGCCAAACTTCACCGCCACCGCAGCGAAGCCAAATGTGGTTTTCTGTCTCCTTTGCTACCTGCATGCCTGCAATGAGGTTTTGTAGTATAAGCCCGGGGTAGTTGTCTTTGAAAAGTATGTTGCTTCCTCCTCCCAAGATAAGCGGACTGCTCATGCTTAGCAAATTCGTTTTCCAAACGTTATGAAGAATTTCTTCATCAGCTATGGGCAGAAAGAGGGATGCCTCTACATCAAAACCAAAAGTGTTCAGCGATTTTAAGGGAATATGCCTTTGAAGCATGAGGTGCAAGTTAGGATACATATAGGTCTTGAACATTACATGAGTTATCAACGAAGGTGAATTTTGTACTGATTTGTATCACTTTTTCTTGATTGTTTGAAAAAAAAATTGCATTTTGTGTAATATTTGTTCAGTTGTAATGCAAACCTTTTAAACAAAATAGTGTTATTTGTAAGATGAGTTTAATGTACCACGTACTTGTTACTTTGGGTTTCTTTGTTTTAATGGAAGGGGTAGCCTGGTTCACCCACAAATACATAATGCATGGATTTGGCTGGGTTTGGCACCAGAGCCACCACGAGCCTCGCAAAGGGAAATTAGAACTTAATGATCTTTATGGACTGGTCTTCGCAGTGCCATCATGTCTTTTAATTGTATACGGTAGTGCAGATATGGATTGGAGGTTTTCAGCGGGTTTGGGTATAGCGCTTTACGGAATTGCTTATTTTCTGGTACATGATGTGTTTGTACATCAGCGCGTTAAGTGGCTCACGCGCACCCAAATACCCTATTTCAGGGCCATGCGGATGACACACCATTTACATCATGCCGTTCATACAAAAGACGGTGCCGAAGCGTTCGGATTTCTTTTTGTACTTCCCAAGTATGTGAGGAGGTTCCGTGCCTAAGAAGGTAGTAATAGCCGGAGCAGGTCTTGGTGGTTTGAGTACTGCACTGCGTCTGGTATATGCCGGTTATGAGGTGGAAATGCTGGAGCAGCATGTGCGCCCCGGTGGCCGTCTGAATATTCTGCAAAAGGATGGTTTCACGTTCGATGTAGGTCCATCATTCTTTAGCATGAGTTATGAATTTCGTGAGTTGTTTGACAGTATTGGTGAGCCCATGCCATTCGAACTCAATGAACTTAATCCCTTGTATACCGTCAATATAGAGGGACGGGATAAGGTTTACCGAATTTTTAAAGATCTCGAAAAACTGGCACAGGAGTTCAGTGCCATTGAACCTGATTTTGAGCGGAAGGCAGAAAAATACCTGAAAAGGGCAGGCGAGGTGTTTCACGATACCGAATATCGCATCGTAAAGAAGAATTTTAATGGAATGCTGCCATTTCTGCTAAGTATGGCTTCCGTTCCAAAAAAGCATCTGCCCAAAATGTTCCGCAGTTTCTGGTCGGAACTTGAGCGGCATTTCGAGAGTGAAGATGTGAAAATCATTTTTTCGCTGGTAGCTTTCTTTTTGGGTGCAACCCCTTTCAATACGCCTTCCGTATATAACCTTCTGAACTATACAGAACTTAAACATGATGGTTACTGGAATGTTAAAGGAGGTATGTACAAAATTGCCGAAGGAATCATTTCACTGCTGGAAAAGAAGGGAGTCAAAATTCATTGCAATACCCGTGTAGTGTCAGTTCAGGAACAGTCAGGTAAAATGGTGTCAGTTACCGACCAAAATGGCAAAGTATGGAATGCCGATTTGTTTGTAATCAATGCCGATGCGGCATCGTTTAGGGGGAAATTTCTAAACAGACCGGGTTTCACCGAAAAGAAACTGGATAAAATGGATTGGACCCTGGCGCCTTTCACCATTTACCTCGGTGTGAAAGGCAAAATGGAGGGAATAGCCCATCATAACTATTTTCTGGGAAACAATTTCAGGCAGTATGCAGATACGATTTTCCGCAGCACAGTAGCACCTGATAAGCCCTATTATTACGTGAACGTGGCCAGTAAAAGCAATCCGGAGTGTGCCCCTGAGGGTTGTGAGAATTTGTTTATCCTTTGTCCGGTACCGGACCGCCGTGTAAAACCCGACTGGCACGATGCCGAAAAACTGGCTGATGATATTATTCAGGATTTGGGTAATCGCGTAGGTTACGATATTCATTCAAATACCCTCAGCAGAACAATTTATACTCCGGTGGAATGGGAGCAGATGTTCTCATTGTACCGCGGCAGTGGCCTGGGCCTTGCCCATGGAATGAACCAGATTGGTGCGTTTCGCCCTGCCAATAAAGACGAGAAATTAAACAATGTTTACTATGTAGGTGCCAGCACCCATCCCGGAACCGGCCTGCCTATTGTGGTAATCGGTTCTAAACTAATAACAGAAAAAATAACCCATGAGCATCCAGCTGTTTGATAAAACATCCTCCGACATCAGCAAGCGTGTAGCCCTGAATTACAGTACCAGTTTTTCACTGGGCATTCGTCTGCTTGCCAGGGAATACCGTTGGGCAGTATTCGCTATCTATGGATTTGTACGTGTGGCCGATGAGATTGTCGACACATTTCACAATCACGACAAAAGAAAATTGCTGCAGGAATTTAAAGAGCAAACGTACGCTGCTATTGAATCCGGAATCAGTACAAACCCTGTGCTCCACTCTTTTCAGTTGGCCGTTCGTAAGTTTGGGATTACCAAAGATTTGATAGAGCCTTTTTTTGTTTCCATGGCTCTGGATTTGGATAAAAATACTTACGACAATGATGGTTATGAAACTTACATATACGGTAGTGCTGAAGTAGTAGGACTAATGTGCCTTAAAGTTTTTTGCAACAATGATCAAAGTCGCTATGATGCCCTGCTGCCTCATGCACGCAGCCTGGGTGCGGCGTTTCAAAAAGTAAATTTTCTGCGCGATTTGAAAAGTGATGTGGATGAAAGAGGCCGTGTTTATTTTCCGGGGGTTGATTTCAACGCGTTCAGCGAAAATGATAAAAACCTTATAATAGCCGATGTGAAAAAAGATTTTTCTCACGCCTTGGAAGGTATCAAGCGACTTCCGGTAGGTTGTCGTTTGGGGGTTTACACGGCATATATCTACTACCTGAAACTGCTGGAAAAAATTCAGCGAAGTTCCGCAGAAGAAATTGCAGGGAGCCGCATACGCATACCTAACAGTCAAAAACTTATGTTGCTGGCCAAAAGCTATGTGAAGGAGAGAATGATGCGCGCTGCGCTTTAACGGCGGTTATCCGAACAACCAGGAGAACATTTCGTCTACCCGTCCGAATTGTCTTATTTTTATTTTTCCTTTATGCTGTGGTATTTTGCAGTATTTGGAAACAATAATCTCCTCAAATCCAAGTTTTTCTGCCTCTGCAATGCGCTGTTCCACACGCTGAACAGCCCTGATTTCCCCGCTCAACCCGATTTCACCCGAAAAAACGGTTTTGGAAGGCACACAAATTCCCTGATAACTGCTCATTATGGCGGCTACAGCTGCTAGGTCAAGTGCCGGATCTTCAATGCGTATTCCGCCGGCAAGGTTGATGAACACATCCTGTGCACCTAGACGGAAGCCACATCTTTTTTCCAAAACGGCCAGTAACATATTCAATCTACGAAGATCAAAACCCGTGCAGGAGCGCTGTGGTGTTCCGTAAACGGCCGTGCTAACCAAAGACTGGGTTTCCAGGAGTATGGGCCTGACACCTTCCATAGCAACGGCAATTGCCACTCCGGATATGTCTTCGTCGCGTTCTACCAAAAACACCTGAGACGGGTTTTTAACGGTAGATAAGCCACTTCCACTCATTTCATAAATCCCCATTTCGTGCGTACTGCCAAAGCGGTTTTTCAAGGTTCTCAATAGCCGAAAATGGTAATTTCTGTCGCCTTCAAACTGCAGAACGGTGTCTACCATGTGCTCCAGAATTTTGGGTCCCGCAATACTGCCATCTTTTGTAATATGGCCGATTAGGAAAACAGATATTTGATTTTCTTTGGCGAACCGCAATAACTGCCCTGCACACTCCCTAATTTGAGAAACGCTACCGGGCGTGGCTTCCAGCAAATCGCTGTAGAGGGTTTGTATGGAATCGATAACGACAATCTCTGGTTTAATGGCCTGCATGTTTTGCAAAACGGCTTCCAGCCGTGTTTCGGTAATAACCATGCATTGTTCATTTTCTATCCCAATCCTGTCGGCCCTGAGTTTGACTTGTTCGGCACTCTCTTCACCGGACACATAGGCTACAGGTAGGTTGAGTTTCAATGCGATCTGAAGCAAAAGCGTGCTTTTTCCTATACCTGGCTCACCGCCAAGCAGAACCAGGCTTCCCGGAACCAAACCTCCGCCCAGTACCAGATTTAGTTCCTCGTCAGGCATGGCCACACGTTCGGTTTTTTCTGATGTTATCTGCCTTACATTTTGTGGCACAGATTTCTCTGCCGGTGATGTTTTTGTCCATCCGGTTGGACCCGTTTTTATAGACACAACTTCTTCCTTCAGCGAGTTCCAGGCACCGCAGGCACTGCATTTTCCGGCCCATTTGGCGCTCTCTGCACCACATTCTCCGCAGAAAAAAACTGTTTTGCTTTTGGCCATGTTGCAAATTACAGATACAGAGCGGTTTTCTTGTTACCAACTTTTGCACGTTTTTTATTTAGAAAGATTATAAACAAATACTGTATCTGCTGTGTTATTTGCTTAATTTTGTAGTACCATATGGAACCAACACCTGATAATTTAGTTACCATTTACGCCGAGGCAACACCCAATCCCGAGAGCATGAAGTTTGTTTCGAGCAGCATGCTCCTGCCCAACGACAGTGCAGATTTCAGAACTGCAGAATCTGCTGTGGATTCTGAACTGGCCAAAGCCCTGTTTGAAATGCCCTTCGTGAAAGGCGTTTTTATCATGAACAATTTTGTGTCGGTAACCAAAAACAACGATTATGAATGGTTTGATTTAATCCCTGATCTGAGGGCCTTCTTTCAGGAATGGATTCAGGATGGCAAATCCATTGTTGCACCCAAAAAGCAATTGTCAGCCGAGGAAGAAAGCGAAGTAGAACGCAAAATCCGCCAGTTGCTGGAAGATCATGTGCGCCCTGCTGTTGAAATGGATGGGGGTGCTATTGATTTTAAAAGCTTTCAGAATGGAATCGTCACGGTACAAATGAAAGGCAGTTGTTCGGGTTGTCCTTCATCAACAATGACGCTAAAGGCAGGTATAGAAAACTTGCTGAAACGCATGGTGCCGGAGGTTCAGTCGGTAGAGGCAGAAGCCGGTTGAGGTTTTTATCCCTGACCCTGCAACATGAATTTGGTTGCATTTCCCTTTATTTGCCGTTAAATTCCTTTTATGTCCAATAACTTAATCAAAGAGTTCAAAGATCCCGATTATAGATCGCTGCATCAGTTCTTCCTTAACTCGGCACATCACATTCATACACCGGATACGGTTTATCTTTCCCGTAAAGAATCCGGTATATGGGTTGATTATACCTACCGCGATTTGCTGGCCTACGTAGATTGTTTAACAGGTTGGCTCATGAGCCGAGGACTGCAAAAAGGCGACCGTGTAGCACTTATTCTCGAAAATAGCCCGGAATTTTATTGTATAGATCAGTCGTTGCAAAAACTGGGCATTATCAATGTGAGCATATATCCAACACTTACAGCCGATGAAACCGCTTTCATTCTGAATGATTCAGGCGCCCGCATACTATTTGTAGGTAATCCTTTTTTGCTGAAAAAGTTTAAAAAAGTAGAAGATAAGTGCCCGACCGTAGAAGTTGTGGTTAGCTTTCCGGAGGATGTGCAGACCGGTGACAAACTCTTAACCTATAAACAAGTTCTTGAGCAGGGAAGGGGCTTGCATGCTGCCTGGACCGAACAGATAGAAACACGATTTAAGGAAGTTGGGCATGATGATATAGCCACACTTATTTATACTTCAGGTACTACCGGTGTTCCCAAAGGAGCCATGCTCACGCATTATAACTTCCTAAGCAATTGCTACGATGCCAATGATCTGGTTCCTGATATTACCAAAGACGATAAATTTTTAAGCTTTCTGCCGCTGAGCCATGTTTTCGAAAGAATGGCCTACTATCTAACTACATATCTGGGTTCATCGGTGGCATTTGCCGAAAATATTGACAAGGTTGCACAAAATATCGCAGAAGTAAGGCCTACGCTGATGGCGGCTGTTCCCAGGTTGTTGGAAAGGGTGCATGACCGTGTGATGAAAAGCGGCACTGAGGCCGGTGGCATGAAAGCAAAAATTTTCCTATGGTCATTGGGTGTGGGTGAAAAAGCCCGTCATCGCAGGGATGCAGGAAAATCCAATGGTCCGATACTTTCTGTTCAATATGCACTGGCCAATAAATTGGTGTTTTCTAAGATAAAAGAGAAAATGGGAGGCAGGCTGAAACTGTTTGTTTCAGGTGGAGGTGCTTTGCCACCCCATGTAGGCGAGTTTTTTGCGAATCTGGGCATTCAGGTGCAGGAAGGGTTCGGTCTCACCGAGACATCGCCCTTTATAACTGTGAATGAATATAACAGGCAGGTATATGGAACTGTAGGACGTGTGGCACCCAGGCAGCAGGTGGCCATTCAGAACCCCGATACAAAAGAAATATATACGGTCCAGACATATCACACCTTCAAGCCCGATTTTGCATCCGAAGAAGGTGAAATTCTCGCCAAAGGCCCCAATATAATGAAGGGTTACTGGAATAATAAGGCGGAAACGGATAAGGTTTTTGATGAAGATGGCTGGTTCCATACCGGTGATATTGGCCGTTTTGAAAAGGGATATCTGAAAATAACCGACCGACTGAAGAACATGCTGGTTACATCCCTGGGTAAAAATATCTATCCTACTCAGCTGGAGAATAATTTTCTTAAAAGTCCCAGAATTGAACAGATATTTATTATCGGAGACAAGCAGGAGTTTATTACAGCCATTATTGTTCCTGCCAAGGAAGAGGCTTTAGCTCAAGGAATGGATTCAGATTTGTTCGAGGGTGAAAATGTTTTTGTTGAAAACGAAAAACTCCGTAACTGGCTTATGGAGGATGTGAAAAAATACAATGAGAACATAGCCAAGTTTGAAAGGGTGAAAGATTTTCTGATTAAGCGTACTCCTTTTTCCATAGA
>RGEC01000210.1 GCA_009918425.1 Bacteroidota bacterium | reverse complement strand
ATCTCGCCTCCACCGCGGCCTTGGCCACGCACGTGATGAGCAAACACAAATTTGTATTTAGCCTGACTGCCCTCCAGTGTGGTTTTCAACCAGTCGTATTGCTTTTTCCCCAATGTCCAGGCCCACTTGATAGGCTTATCCGAAGTGTCGCACTGGTCGCGGTAAGCATCCAGGACAATGAAATGGGCATCGCCCCAGGTCCATTCATAGTAATTCTCCGGATTCCCTATTCCATAATCCTCAATGTCATTGTTGCCTGTGTAAAAACTATTGGGAAAGGGATTGGGATAATAGTATTTCCGCCACTGGGTTCCCCATACCGTTAAATTGGAACCCGGATTCTGGTTGTAGTAATAATCATTTTCTCCCTCATGGTTACCCAAACAAACATAAAAAGGGATGGAATGGGTGATAGCACCCAAAAAAGGTCGGTAATTTTTATGCAAATCATTCACCTCGGGAGAGGTAATCGTTTGCCAGGTATGATCATCACCAAAAATATCCCCCAGCGAAAGCATAAAATCAGGCTTATCTGCAGCCTGGTTGGCCAATGTAACTCTATACATATTTGCCACGCCTTTTTTATCGTACAGATGCTCATCTGCTTCAATCGTAAAGGTGAAAGTACTGCCGGGACTTCGCTGTGTATAAAAACTGTATTCGGGCGAAACTGCAAAACCGGTGGAACCTCCGTTTTTATAGCGCACACGGTAGTAATGGCGCTGATTGGGCAGGAGGTTTACCATGTCAACCTCCTCCGGCACACCCGCCGCAACGTTTATCGAGGTGGTATTTTTGGTGTAAATGCCTGAATTAAATCCGTACTCCAGATAAAAAGTTGTAGGCACATCAAACATAACACTTGCAGTGACCGCAGAGTCTGTGGGCCTTCCCAGAACAATATTGGGGGCTTGGGCTTTAACCCAATTTACATTCAACCATAAACAAATCAATAAACCTAAAGTCTTATTGACCATTTTAAGTCCTGAAAATAAATTCATTATACAATACTTTGCTTATTAGACGTCCAAATTATGGAAAGGTTTAATCAAAGAAATAAAAAAACCCGTCAAAAATCAATGACGGGTTTTTATCGCATTATGGTAATATGTTCTTATTTTCCTTTTGCAGGCTGCTTTCCGGGTTTGAGTGAAAGAAATTCTACTTCCAGAATAGCAACACCATACGTCTCTTCGAAACTTTTTACGTTCTGACTGAGCGGAGAAGATGCGTCCATGGGCGTATATACCTCAAACTTTGCACCGGCACCCGATCTTTCGAAAGCCTCCAGAAGGGCAGGTGTCATGGCGAAAATTGTCAGATCTCCGCTCACACCATTGGGCTGGCTTTCTTTGGTATTGAAAAGTACAGAACCTTTACTGGTTTTGGCAACGATATGGCAGGTAATGGTATCATATTTACCGGGTATAGCACCTTTGCCGGCAGTAATAACCTTGTACTGTCCATTTGAGTTAAGTTTCACCACACCGGGCTTTTTGGCATTATCTGCCATCCATTTATCTGCAGCTTCTTTCAGTCCTTTAGACTTTTTTTCACGTTCACGGGTCACGTAGGCTGTCTGTACACGCTGCAAATCTTTCTCAGAAATAGAAAATCCGCTGTCTTTTTTCATGGCTTCTTCTATCCCTTTCACAAGTGAACTGTAGTCAATTTTATCCAGTCCGCTACCTTTCATGGATTTACCTATCTGGTAACCGATGGTGTAGCTAAATGAGTCTGAAGAAGTTTTTAATGTTTTCTCCGGATTTACTTTTTTGCCTCCGCAAGCAGCCAGCGACAATGTGGCCACTATCAATGCGATTTTACTTGTATTTTTCATGTTTTTTGGTTATATTGTTTATTTGGCAAAACCGTACAATTCCGCACGGCGCTGCTGCACCGCTTCATCTTCGGCAAATTCCTCGTAGGTCATATATTTATCAATCATCCCATTGGGGGTGATTTCAATGATACGATTTGCCACGGTGTTAATGACTTCCTGGTCATGGCTATGCATTAGAACGATACCTGCATATTCCATAAGGCCGTTGTTTAGTGCCTGAATGCTCTCAAGATCCAAATGGTTGGTGGGTTCATCAAATATACCTACGTTGGGGTTTTCAATCATCATTTTGCTGAGCATGCAGCGGACTTTTTCCCCACCCGAAAGCACGTTACACATTTTCTGAGTTTCCTCGCCGCTGAATAGCATTCTGCCGAGAAAGCCCCGGATAAAGGTTTCATCGGCACTAAATCGTGCAATAAACTCCTGAAGTTCTTTTTTCTTCTCTTCGGCCTTTTTGTTCTGATCGCTGCGCTGCCTAAGGGCAAGCTGCGAGCTCTGATACCAGAACGTGTAGTTGCCGGAGAAAATCTTGATACGGCTGTAATCAATGTCGCACACATGCGTGCACACATTATCGAGGAAGTGACGGTCGTGGCTCACCACCAGCACTGTATTTTCAAATCCGGCCAGAAACTCTTCCAGCCAGCGTATGGTTTCTACATCAAGATCGTTGGTAGGTTCGTCCATAAGCAGCACATCGGGATTTCCGAACAAGGCCTGGGCCAGAAGCACACGCACTTTTTGATTGCCACTCAATTCCTTCATCAACTTTTCATGCATAGCTTCTTCTATACCCAGATTGCTGAGCAGTGTGGCCGCGTCACTTTCGGCATTCCAACCATCCATTTCGGCAAACTGTGATTCCAGCTCGCTGGCGCGCATGCCATCTTCATCAGAAAAATCTGCCTTTGCGTACAGCGCATCCTTCTCTTCCATAATTGCCCACAGGCGGTGGTGACCGCGCAGAACGGTCTGAAGAACGGGAATCTCATCAAATTCAAAGTGGTTTTGTTTTAAAACCGCCATACGCTTGCCGGGCTCTAAGTCTACCGAACCGGTATTGGGTTCAATTTCGCCGGCAATAATTTTCACCAAAGTGGATTTACCGGCACCATTGGCACCGATAATGCCATAGCAATTTCCGGCTGTGAACTTTAGGTTTACGTCTTCAAATAAAACGCGCTTACCGAAGCGGAGAGAAATATTGGATACCGTTAGCATGGTTTGCTGAAAAGGGCTGCAAAATTAAGGCATTTAGACCTATTTTCGGAAGAAAAATACCATTTTTCAGTGGTTGTTTATCCATTTGCAAACGACTGCAAATACTTGCAACCGAAAGTAACCGCTTTGATACCGAAATGCGGATTGGGATGCCTACAACTTTGCATCAACAAATTTTTCAAAATCAAATATTTAATGTTTTAATCGTATGACAAACTTAGTGAATTCCGTAAGACTGATTGGTAATGTAGGTCGCACACCTGAAGTAAAACTATTTAACACAGGCCGCAAAAAAGCATCCTTAAGCCTGGCCACCACAGAGAAACGCCGAAATGACTCCGGAGAGTATATCTCGCATACAGAATGGCATAACCTGATTTGCTGGGGCAAGCAGGCCGATGTGGTAGAGCGTTTTGTAAAGAAAGGCAGCCGACTGGTCATTGAAGGCAAACTTACCCACCGCGATTACACGG
>RGEC01000209.1 GCA_009918425.1 Bacteroidota bacterium | reverse complement strand
TCTTTTACGATTCTCGCTACAATATTCTCCATGTCATCAATCCTTGTAATTCCTACAATCCATAAGAGCATTAACCATAAAAAAAGCCACCATAAGGCGGCTTTTCAATGTTCATTTTAAAAAACCTTACTCTGCAACTACCTCTACAGTAATTGAAGCGGTGATATCTTTAAATAGGTTGATATCGGCAGTGTAGGTTCCCAGGTTTTTGATGTCGTCTACCGCAATTTTACGGCGATCTACCTCATAACCCTGTTCTTTCAGTGCGTTGGCAATCTGCAGACCGGTAACCGAACCAAAAATCTTACCGGAAGCACCGGCTTTGGTTTTCACGGTAACAGAAGCACCGTTCAATTTGGCAGAGATCTGCTCGGCATCTTTGCGCAACTTTTCTACCTTGAACGCACGCTGACGAATGTCTTCAGCCAGCATTTTCATCGCACCGTCGGTAGCCAATTTGGCCATGCCTTTGGGGATGAGGTAGTTGCGTCCGTATCCGTCTTTAACCACTACCACATCGTCTTTGTGGCCCAGGTTTTTTACGTCTTGTGTCAGGATGATTTTCATGATTTACTCCTCCTTCTTATTTTAGGCCGTCAGCCACAAAAGGCAACAGAGACAAGTGTCTTGCGCGCTTGATAGCTACGGATATTTTACGTTGAAACTTGAGTGAAGTACCGGTGATGCGACGGGGAAGAATTTTTCCCTGCTCGTTCACAAACTTCAGCAGAAAATCTTTGTCTTTGTAGTCGATGTGACGGATACCGTGCTTCTTGAAGCGGCAGTATTTTTTCTTCTGCAGCACCTGCGGTGTCTGGTTGAAGATAAAGTTTACCTCTTTGCTCATGATGCTACCTCCTCTACTGCTGTTGTTCTAGGCTGATTGAATTCGCCTTTGCGCTTCCTGTCGTTGTAATCAACACCCCACTTATCCAGCTTCACGGTGAGGTAACGCATGATGCGCTCATCACGGCGGAAAGCCAGTTCGAAGGTTTTGATGAACTCAGGATTGGCTTTGAATTCAAACAAATGATAAAATCCCGTGCCTTTTTTGTCGATGGGATAGGCTAATTTGGTCAGGCCCCAGTTTTCTTCGTGGACCATCTCCCCACCGTTACCTGTGATCAGCTCTCTGTAGCCTTTAACAGCATCTTTCATCTGTTGTTCAGAGAGCACGGGTGTTAAAATGATCACGGTTTCATACTGATTGTGGTTCATTGTAAAAGTGCTTTTTTAGGGGGTGCAAAAATAGGGAAAATACTTAATATCTCAAAGAGAATTCGGAAATATCCGCTACGGAACCGGATCATATCCGCTTCCGCCCCATGGATGGCAGCGACCAATGCGTTTTGCGGTGAGTTTAAACCCTTTGAAAAAACCGTGTTTTTTAAATGCCTGAACACCATACTCGCTGCAGGATGGCTCAAAGCGACAACTTTTGGGCAACAGCGGACTCAGCATATACTGATAGATCCGAATGAGAAATATGGCTACCCTACGCATGGTTCGTTTTCCTTTCCATTTTTTGTATGCATTGTATAAAAGCCACCTTCAATACCTGGAACGAAAACAGCTCCGGTGCGGTGTAAATCACAGCCATAGCCAATTGCTGACCATCCGGCAAAGACAATGTATATAACTGCTGCTGATTCAGTCGGTAAACTTCTCGAAGCAGGCGTTTAACACGGTTCCGGTCTGTAGCTTTTTTGAATCTTTTTTTACTTACACTGAAGAGAACCTGAATTTCAGGCGCACCTTCGATTTTGGGCTGAAGCAGATAATTTACGCGAATCGGATAACTACTAACAAAAAAACCGGGCTGAAATAACCCGGTAATGGTTTTTTGACTGCGCAGAATGTTTTTTCTGGGCAGTTTATATCGTTGCAGGAGCTGCGGAGGTGTCAATCTGCACCGTCCTTTCCATTATTAACCCTTGTGGCCTCTTTCGTCGGAGGTAGTGAGTTTATGGCGGCCTCTGGCACGGCGGGCAGCAAGTACGCGCTGGCCATTGGCGGAGCTCATGCGCTTGCGAAATCCATGGCGATTTCTGCGCTTTGTTTTCGAAGGTTGGTAGGTACGCTTGGTCATGTCAATCCTTGATTGGGGGTGCAAAGGTAAAAAACACCCTCAACTTTTGCAAGTGTTTATTCGATTTACAATGCTATTTTAATTTTCATTCAATAAATCAACCATAAACATCGTTATCAAAGCAAACACTGATTTTTCTCAACATTATAATTTTATGCGTTATGAAACTGCTTGCTATTTTTCTCGTTGCTCAAACTGCCAAACACCCGCCTGTCGTGGTTCCTGATGTGGCAATTTACACACAAAAACCATCCAAAAGAACAGTAAACGTACTAAAATTATACCCTGACAACACCTACAATTTCTGTCGTTACAAAGCCACCAGAATTCAACGAGATACCGGAACTTTTAAAGGCAAACACAGAAAATTAACTTTTCAATCTACAGAAAGAAGACATTCATTTAATCCCTTGACTCAAAAACCTGTTTTAAAGGGGAAAAAAGGCATTTATCTCAAGCCCATGAGAGGCAGAATAGGAGGAAGACCTGATTTTTTAATTTCTAAAAACCCGCAGGAATACAACAAACCATGGAACTACAACCCAATAACCAAAAGACTGGAAGAAGAGTTGGTCGAGGTGAAACCAAAGGCTACTTCATCTGCAAGCACACAAATTGCGATTGAAGCAGCCAAGCGTTATTACTTAAATACAACAGCCCAATACGCCCATGGCTATAATACAATTCTGGAAAACAATTATTCAGGGCCGGGACTTTACTCCACATATATAAACGGGATATTTGTGACTTGGGATGAGGACACAAGTGATGCCAAATTATTTGGTGATCTCAATACCGTTGTGCACGAGTCCGTACATACATACAACAACAATCATTATCTCATCATTCCAGGCATTACCATACCTGTAAATGAGACAGAAACTTGCCACTCATCAGATTTTAATATATTGGTATCAAAGGATTTACAACAAAAGATATTTCGCTGGAACAACTATGTATCAAAAGAATCGGGAGTTACTGCCAATTTAATGGGCATTTACGGAATCATGGATGAATTTTCAGCCTATATGAATGGCACCAGAGCCGGCTTAATGGCAGCAGCCAAACTGGAGGCACAGGGAAACCACCAAAAAGCTGATATACAGCTTGAACATGCCAGCAGAACCTATTTTGCCTGGTATGAGTTTCGTCTTTTTACTGCATGGTATCTCCATTACACCCACCAAAACCGACGTGAAATTTATAATAAAATCATGGAAAACAATAACCTGCGGCTAACCTACACACTCATTGATAATGAATTTGAAAAAATTATTTCTGAGGCCGGCAGGATGTGTATCAACAATAACTGCGATGTCTGGAAAAACTACGCCGACAGGTACAGAAAATATGTAGAGCCCTGCACCAAAGAATTGGTAAAAGAGGAGAAATGGCTATCTGATTTCAGGTTGCAAGGTGCTACCCTTCAAAACTATAAAGATTACCTAACACCGGGCTTGACAGCGGCTAATTAACGGAAC
>RGEC01000208.1 GCA_009918425.1 Bacteroidota bacterium | reverse complement strand
TGCTTGTCACGTCCCGCTTCTACGTCGTTAAGTTTTATGAAGAGATAAACGATGATCCCCAGTAGAATAATATAAATTAAGATTCGAGGCCATTTTGATTTCGGGGCCAATTGAGCCGGTACTGTTGAATTATCCATAGGGCAATTTTACGATAAATCCGCATATTTATTCCTCGTTTTCAAAATAAATTTTGTAAAACTTACGTCCGTCAGGATCGGTGCCTTTTTCAATCATTTCGCGGTTACCGTGAATGTATATATGAAAATTTTTATCCAGTTTTAAGATACTTTTATATATCCTGGCCTGCTTCTTTACGGCAGTGTTATTAATGTCGAATTTATCCGAACTGGGCAATTCATGGTACTTGCAGTAATCTTCTTCATATTTCATAAATGAATCGATCATTCGGTCATCCTGAAACACCGTTTCAGCAAATGTTTTTTTGTCGAACTGATCGTTTGTTTTGAAATAATCCATGGATCGACTCAATAATTCCATACTATCGGTTTTGGAAACGGAGAATTCATCCGGCATTTCTTTGGTAACAAATTCTTTGGTTACCTTCATTACCGAACTGGTGAAATTGTAGTTATCTGCTGCGGGTTTAATTTGCAGAAAATCATCGCGCCAGTATTGTGTTTCGTTCCCTTTTGTTTTGTCTGAAAGCATCAAGGTATAACCTTCACCCGGGTTTAATTCCAGCACCAGGCAGGCCCTGTCGGGTTTCTGCAACTGCAATCCTTCTATTAGTTGAATATCCCAGCCTTGACCCACTTGTCTCAGGCGCATAAACAAATCTTTATGTTCGATTTTGATGAGGGCAATTCCTTTACAAACCTGATTTTGATAGAAGCAGTTTTCCAGTGAGGCTACCATGAATTCTCCCGGTTTTACTTGCGGGTGGTCGCTTTTTTCATACAGATGTTTGGCCAGTTCTGATGAAATATTGAGAATATTTTCGGGATTTTCAAACAAACGCTTACAAAACACATAAGTTTCGTTCATCCCTAATTCGCTGCTATGGGTAAAGCGCCAGGTTTCGCCTTCGGCAAATCCGGAAATCGCAAATTTGCGAATGGCTTTTTGCTGGCTCTCATCCTGAAGCCATAGGTTTTCATCGCTGATGAAGCAGCCCTCATCGTTGTTTTTATTGCCAACGTAATGCAATGCTGCCGCCTGCAGGCGCACGTCTGAAAGGTCAAGTAACATGGGGTGCAAGAATAGGGAGAAAATTGGCTTAGTTACAATGAATGTTGACTAAACATCATTCAGAATCATCAAAAGTCATTTTAAATCCTTATTTTTGCGGCCCCATTGACCCCATAGCTCAGCTGGATAGAGCAACTGCCTTCTAAGCAGTAGGTCGTTGGTTCGAGTCCAACTGGGGTCGCTTTTCGGGAAGTAGCGCAGGCCGGTAGCGCATCTGGTTTGGGACCAGAGGGTCGCAGGTTCGAATCCTGTCTTCCCGACCAATTTATCAAAACCCGCCCAATTTGGGCGGGTTTTTGTTTTCCCGACAGCTTCAAGTTTGCTTGCAAGGCAGTCGGGAAAGCAAAAACAGCATGTCGGCGTAGCAAACAATGAAAGCCTCACGCTCTGCAAAAGCACTTTGTCATGCAGAGCAAGTCGAAGCATGGCAAGTGCTTTGATTGGGATTACTCGGCTGCGCCTCGTGAACCCGAGGAGGGGAGCAGCAAACAATGAAAGCCTCACGCCCTTCGGTTGTTCGGTTTTTGTTGGGAAGCTTTGCTCTCTTGCCTTCACCTGTCGGCTCGGCAGATTCGCCGGCTTCCCAACAAAAAACCCCGCTGTCGCGGGGTCTTTCATTGTTTGCGGTGAGGGCGGGATTCGAACCCGCGGTACGAGTTACCCCATACGTCAGTTTAGCAAACTGGTGGTTTCAGCCTCTCACCCACCTCACCAAACCGGGGTGCAAATATAAAGCCTTATCTGCTCATTTGTCAATAAAAACAGCAATCTTTTGCCAAACTTCGTTTGCACCACCGATTATTAGTAATTTTGCCGTCCCAATAATCCGTGTCAATGCAAATCCGTATTACTTTCCCTGATGGTGCCGTAAGAGAATATCCCGCCGGTGTTACTGCTCTGGAAATCGCCAGAAGTATAAGCGAAGGACTGGCCAGAAATGTACTGTCGGCTAAAATCAATGGCAATGTGTGGGATGCTACCCGCCCTATCCATGAGGATGCCACCCTTGCTCTGCTTACCTGGAATGATACGGATGGAAAGAAGACATTCTGGCACAGCTCTGCACATCTGCTTGCAGAAGCGCTGGAAGCATTGTACCCAGGTATAAAACTGGGTATTGGTCCGCCCATCGAGAATGGTTTTTACTATGATATAGACTTTGGTGATAAAACTTTTTCTTCTGAAGATTTTGCCAAAGTGGAAGCCAAAATGAACGAGCTGGCCAAACAGGAAAATGCTTTTGTGCGCCGTGAAATGCCCAAACAGCAAGCCATCGATTATTTTACCGAAAAACAGGATCCCTACAAGTTGGAACTGCTGCAGGATCTTAACGATGGAGAAATCACCTTCTATGAGCAAGGTGCTTTCACTGATTTGTGCCGTGGACCTCATATTCCGCATACCGGATTCATCAAAGCCATTAAGCTAATATCAACCGCCGGTGCCTACTGGCGCGGCAGTGAAAAGAACAAACAGCTTACCCGTGTTTATGCCATTACCTTCCCCAAAAAATCAGAATTGGATGAATACCTGATGATGCTTGAGGAAGCCAAAAAGCGCGACCATCGCAAGCTGGGTAAGGAACTCGAAATATTTACTTTCGATGATGATGTGGGGCCGGGCCTACCACTTTGGCTTCCCAATGGCGGCCAGATCATAGAAACACTGGAAGCATTTGCCAAGCAAACCGAAAAAGAACACGGATATCAGCGGGTGAAAACCCCGCACATCGCCCGGGAAAGTATGTACCTATAAGGATAGCATGTTTCCTGCCATGGAGTTGGATGGTGAGAAATATTACCTGAAAGCCATGAACTGTCCGCACCACCATAAGATATTTGGTGCTCTGCCCCGTTCCTACAAGGAACTTCCCATTCGTTTGGCGGAATATGGTACCTGTTATCGCTATGAACAGAGCGGAGAACTCTTTGGACTGATGCGTGTGCGCAGCCTACAAATGAATGACGCACATATCTACTGTACCGAAGCCCAGTTTGAGCAGGAGTTTCGTTCTGTGAACGAATTATACCTTCGCTATTTTGAAGTTTTCGGTATAGAAAAGTACCGCATGCGCTTTAGTAAACACGATCCGGCGAAGCTGGGGCAGAAATACATCAATAACCCCGAACTGTGGGCTAAAACCGAGAACATGGTGAGGGATGTGCTTGTGCGAAGTGGCATTCCTTTCGTGGAGGTGGAGGATGAAGCGGCCTTTTATGGTCCCAAAATTGATATTCAGGTGTGGAGTGCCATCGGTAGAGAGTTTACCCTGGCTACCAACCAGGTGGATTTTGCCCAGGCAGAGCGTTTTGACCTCTCTTTTATCAATGATAAAAACGAAAAGGAACGCCCAATCATAATC
>RGEC01000207.1 GCA_009918425.1 Bacteroidota bacterium | reverse complement strand
GTAATTATCAGGTGTGATATCATCGCTTTGAGGTGCGATTTTGTAGGTGATTTTTAGAAATGGATTTTCGCCTGAAAGCGTATCCATCTTTACCTGCCCAAAACTTTCTCCGTCCTCACCGGGCGCTATGTTTTTACTGCTTAGATTGAAAGGTCTCAATAATACCAGAGAGTCATAACGGTTGCGTATTTCCAGCTGAAAACGGGTTTGAACGGTAGATGTGTTGTTCAGGTTTCGTATGCTGACGCTGTGGCCCGGAAGCGTTTGTTCGTTTATATTATCCAGAAAATGCCGATAAGGCATAGTTTGGTAGTCTTTAAGAAGGGAAGGAGATGCAAACTGAATTGCGACATCACGGATTGAGGTGTCTTTGGCACTTCGGTTACGGTCCATGCGCACATAATCCAGATGCCAGTGATTGAGATTTCCTGTGGCTTTGGTGTAATTTACCCAACGAAACTGAAAAGCACCGTGCAGGAATTCTGTACGATAGGCAGGTACCATCACTTGTTTAAATTCACCGGTTACTTTTCCTGTTTGAGACCAAACACGTTTCCAAATCCCTGTATTGGTTTTGAAATACAAAATGAGAGAATCTTCAGCCTCCGGAACATCACCTAAACCTGCTGTCTGGTAAAAAAAGCTAAGGTAAACACTGTCAGAAGGGATATAGTTCTTGGTGGTAACAGGTCCGGTTTTGTAAAACTGAAGATTTATGGGCTGACTGGTAAGACTATCCGCGTAAACGAATGTATTCTTATTAAGTAGTCCTTTCCAGGGCTTCCCTAAAGGATTGAGGTGGTCGAAAGTTGCTACATTGTAATCCGGCGGGTTAATGGGAAAGGAGTTATTAATCCAGACCTGATTGTCTGCCCAGCGGTTGTAGGAGGGAAATCCTTTGTCTGCCGTAAAATTATCGAAAAATGGCAGGTCGAGGGTGTCGGTAATTTTAAAGAAATTAAGCCCTGATAATGATTGCGGAGTTTTGCGGTTTGATTCCTGCAAGGAAGTGAGCCTTATGCCTTGACCATGTAAAATAAGGTTACAGCTAAGCAACAGCAGCGTGGCAGGAACAATGCGGTTTTTCATCAATGATAACCCCAATAAACGTTGGGATTGCCTATTTAATTGTTATGCAAAGGTAAAAATCAGAGCTCTCTTTTCCGCTTTTTTCTTTTGGGCTTTTCTTCATCGGAAAATTCTTCATCGGTGTTATCCGTCTCGGTGGCCGTACTGTCAACATAATCTTGCTCTGGTGTCTTATTTCTTACCACAATCAGGTCTATGCGCGATCCTTTGGTAATCATTTTGCCCGCAGGTACTTCAGAGCCATTCATAGTCTGTTTTGTAACCAGATTGTTCCCAATGTCATCCTCAATATATTCTATGTTGCCCAGTTCCAAACCGTTATTTTTTATCAGGACTTTTGCCAGTGTAAGGCTTTGATCTATCAGTTTAGGCATTTTTACCTTAGGTTTATCCAATGCATTTACAACGACGTAAATAATTCTGTTCGGTTTTACATCACTTCCTGCAATTGGGTCCTGCTCTGATACTGCATCTTTTTTCGTCTTCTCTAGATATACAGAATCTGTGATTTCATAGCGAAGACCGGCATCATCCAGCTTTTCAATAGCTTCCTCAATGTCAAGTCCTACAACATTGGGTACTTGAACCGATACATTGTGATTTGTAAACCAGTTCATCCAAAGAAAAAGCAGCAGGATAAATACAGCCGTAGCCACAATCCCAAGGCCTAAGTTTAACCACCAGTTCTTATTCATGATTCGATGATAATGAATCCTTTCCAAATTTCAATATATCCCTTATAAAATCAAAAGGTTTATAGCCATTTATAGCTGCCTGATGGTAGATGCATGTAGCCGGTGTCATGCCGGGTAGACTATTAACTTCTATTATCCAGGTTTCTATTTTGCCATCATGCATGATTTTTACAAACGCATCAATCCGGCAATAGCCGGTAACGTCCAGGCATCGGGCTACGGCTTCCAGGGTTTTGCGTACTTCTGCGCTTATACGGGTCTGTTCGGCATTATCCCTGCTAAATCTTGACGGCGTAATGTTTTGTCCTTGTCCGGCCAGAAATTTTTCCTCCAGACTTAGAATTTCACTCTCAGCAAGAGCCTCACTGGGTTCAAAAACTTCATAGCAAACTTTTCCATCATTATCAAGGTGGGTAATCATTCCACCGGTGATTTCGAGAAATTTGACGGCATCGCCCTTTTCAATAAATTTCTCAATCAGCAATTCACTTTTTACCGGGAATTCCTCGTTGGGTGTTAATCCCAGTTTTCTTCTTATTTCATTGTCATCATCGCCGGGATTGCGAAAAATACCGGATATAAAATCGTGAAGTTCCCCGGATGATTTTACTTTACGCACTGCTGCACTGCATCCGTCATCTGCGGGCTTCGCAATCAGGGGCAGGCCAAAGCGATTTATTATACTTTGTTCTTGTTCAGTAGCATTGGCAAGCCATTCCTGTTTGTTGAGCATTAGATGGTCTGCAACCAGAAATCCATTTTCACGCAGTTTTTGGTTGGTAATGAATTTATTGATTGTGATTGCGGCACTGTGTTGACGGCTACCATTGTAAAACAAGCCGTATTTTTCAAGTTCCTGCTGCAACGTTCCGTCTTCGCCGGGTCTTCCATGCAGAGCAATAAATACACCCGAAACCATTTCAGCCAGTTCCGCAAATGAAATTTCCTTTGGCACTGTAATCAAACCGCTGGGATTATAACGTTGCGTTATATGCTCAGCTTCAGCTGCAATGCTGTTCAGCACAGGGTTATGGTCGAAATGCAGTACCTTTTCTCTGATATCGTCTGCATTGTCTTTTAACATGATATTAAGCGGAAGCTGAAATAACCTTATGTTTTCGGCACTGCCCGTTAGAAACACAGGCACGGGCTCATATTCTGCACTGCTGCTGAGTTTTTCGTAAATATTACGACCACTTTCCATGCTGATGTGACGTTCATAGCTGTAACCACCCATGATAACGGCAATTTTCTGTTGTGTAGTTTGCCCCGAAGCCAATGCATCTATTTTGCTGTCTAATGATTTTAGCGTGTTATTAAGCCATTGTGATCGAGGCTGGGTTTCAATGCGCTCTGCCAGAGAATTGCGTATAATGAAGGTTAAAAACCGTGCAGGATTTAGCCCGATTTCGGCAGCCTGATGAAAAAAGAAACTGCTGGGCATCATCCCGCTGGTGGTGTTTGGGTCGTTCAGAAAAACCTCGTTGTTATCTGAAACGAATCCATCAATACGGGCATACACATTAAAACCAAAAAAGTCATACAAAGCAGTACATGCTGTTCTAATCTCTTCCAGCAATTCAGCCGATCCGGGCATGGGTGTAATCTTGTGGCTCAATCCCGGCAGGTATTTGCTTCTGTAGTCAAAAAAGTCTGTTTTTTTTCTTATTTCTGTAGGCGGTAGGGCAATGGGATTGCCGCTGTCATCTCGAACAACAATGCAACTGAATTCTCGGCCCTGAATAAATTCTTCAAATACAATTTCTGTTTCGGCATCAGGCGACTCCAGCAAGGCAGTACTGTCTTGCTGTGAAAG
>RGEC01000206.1 GCA_009918425.1 Bacteroidota bacterium | reverse complement strand
GCAAACCCGGATAAACTGCCTTATAACTTTGGAGATGTTTTCGGAAAATTCAGCATGAACGGGGCAGGAGGTGGCTATGCAAATTTATATGGTTTTCGTTTCAGCGACAGGGTGGATTTTCCAAATACTACACGCTATAATTGGGTTTCAAGTGGTTTTGGCGGAAAATACCTGGTAGTTCCCGATCAGTCAAAAACCCGTTTAGATGGGTATTTTCTTTACAGCAATTATTCAATCAATCAGATTGAAAGTGATGGTTTGCCACGAAAAAGTGGTATAGGCGGTTTTAACATAGGCATGAACTTCTCCTACAATTTTAAAAAGGATCAGTTCAAATGGGGATTGGAAATGAATAGTTTTCAGACAGATTTTGTACTGTATAACAGCAACAGCCGCCTGATTCAGCAAAAAGAAGCCACCTCCGAAATCAATACATTCGCTAATTACAAGTATATCCGAAAGAAATTTACATCTGAAACAGGAATCAGGTGGCAGCAGTATGCCTCACTCGGGAATGGCAGTCTGGAACCCCGTATACAGGCTAAATACAGTCCGTTTCCATGGCTCTCAATAAAGGCGGCGGTTGGAAAATACAGCCAAAACCTTTTATCTGCCATCAGCGACAGGGATGTGGTAAATTTATTCTATGGCTTCTTAAGCGGACCTGAAAATTTACCGGCATCATTCAATGGCAAACCCGTTACCGACCGCCTACAAAAAGCCCGCCATGCCGTGGCTGGCATGGAATATCAGATTACCAATATTAACCGCGATAAACTCTTCAATGACGATTTGTTCAATCAAAGTAAACCTGCCCGTTTGCGTCAGGATTTTATCATTGAGACCGGCGATGCATACGGAGCTGACGCAACATTTAAGTATGAGGATAAACGCTGGTATGTTTGGGCTGTTTATAGCCTGACATATGTAAATCGATTTGACGGGGTTATAACCTATCAGCCCATATTTGACAGAAGACATAATGCCAATATTCTTGTGAATTACACTTTGCCCGGCAAGGCAAAGTCTACCGAGGTTAGCCTGCGCTGGAATTTTGGTTCGGGATTTCCGTTTACCCAAACACAAGGATATTACGAGAAGTTCAACTTCGGTCAGGGGCTAAGCACAGATTATGTTTCCGGTAATGGGAATCTTGGTATTTTATACGGTAACATCAATGCAGGCAGGCTTCCTTATTATCACCGTCTTGATTTTTCTGCCAAAAGAACATGGAAATTGCCCGAAAGCCGGCAGTTTCAGATGGTGCTGAGCGTTACCAATGTTTATAATCGGGACAATATCTTCTATTTTGACAGGGTTAATAATATCAGGGTAAATCAATTGCCCCTGTTACCTGCCCTGGGTTGCAATTACACTTTCTAAGAAAGTTTGTTTTTCAGTTCCTGTAATTTTAGCAATGCATCAATGGGTGAAATGGCATTGACATCAATTTTTTTCAGAATTTCCTGCAGTTCTTTCAGCTTTGGGTCTTCCGCCTGAAACATGTTCAGCTGGTAAACCGGTACGGCAGCATTGTTTTTTAGGGTATTTCTGCCACTAATGGCAGAACGGTCATTTTCCAGCCGATTGAGAATTTCACTGGCTCTTAATAATACTTTATTTGGAATGCCGGCCATCTGGGCAACGTGAATACCAAAACTGTGCTCGCTGCCACCGGGTTTGAGTTTGCGAAGAAAAACGATGCGGTTGCCCTGTTCTTTGATGGCGATGTGGTAGTTTTTAACACCTTCCATTTTGCTTTCCAGCTCATTCAGTTCATGATAGTGTGTTGCAAAAAGTGTTTTGGGTTTGGATGGGTGGCTTTGCAGGTATTCTGCAATACTCCAGGCAAGGCTCACACCATCGTAAGTGCTGGTACCTCTGCCAATTTCATCCAGCAAAATCAGGCTGCGGTCGCTGATGTTATTCAGAATACTGGCTGTTTCCAGCATTTCAACCATAAAAGTTGATTCACCCAGGCTGATATTGTCGCTGGCACCAACCCGCGTATAGATGCGGTCTACTACACCAATTACCGCTTTATCACATGGAACAAAACAACCGATTTGAGCTAGAATGACGGCAAGCGCCGTTTGGCGCAGAATAGCACTTTTGCCGCTCATATTAGGGCCTGTAAGTATTACAATCCTTTGTTCATCGGTATTTAGCGATATGTCATTCGGTATATAGCTTTCGTCGGGTGGCAGCTGTTTTTCAATTACAGGATGCCTGCAGCCATAAAGTTGCAGATAGCGATCTTCTGTGATATCAGGCTTATTGAATCGGTGGGATACAGATAGGTAGGCAAACCCCATTAAAACATCAATTTTAGCAACGGTGAGGGCATTTTGCTGAAGAAGTGATATGTAATTGCCCACCCAGGCCACCAGTTCATCCCAGAGCTTTTGTTCAAGAGCAAGGATTTTATCTTCGGCGCTTAAAATTTTTTCTTCGTAGCTTTTCAGTTCAGGTGTAATATACCGTTCGGCACTGGTAAGGGTTTGTTTGCGTATCCAGTCTTCAGGAACTTTGTCTTTATGGGCATGGGTAACTTCCAGATAGTAACCAAATACATTGTTAAAACCAATTTTCAGGCTGCTGATGCCGGTTTTATCTACTTCACGCCTTTGTATTTCCAGCAAGTGATCTTTACCGCCAAACGCTATACTTCGCAATTCATCAAGCTCAGCGTTAATACCCGGTTTTATAGTACCGCCTTTGCTAAGCAGGGCAGGGGCATCGTCAGACAAGGTTGCTTGTAGTTTCTGTATGATGGCTCCTGCATCCTGAATGAGACCGGTTAGTTCTTTCACCGCAGGGTGTGCATCTTTCAGGTTATCATTGAGTTCTTGTATTGCCTGCATACTACGACCCAATTGCAGCATTTCCCGCGGATTCACCCGATTTAAGGCCACTTTTCCAATAATGCGCTGCACATCACCGATTCTTTCAGCAATTGCCCTGCAAAAGGCAAGTTTGGTCTGATCATGATAAAAATATTCAACGATTTGGTGCCGAAGGGCTATTTCAGAGGATTTTTTTAATGGAAGAATAAGCCAGTTTCTAAGCAAACGACTACCCATGGGGGTTTTGGTCTGGTCGAGAATGTCTATAAGGGGTGTACCGCCCGGATAAATGGGATATAGCAATTCAAGGTTGCGAACAGTGAAGCCATCCAGCCAAACGTGTTCGCTGTCATCTATGCGGTGAATTCCTTTTATATGGCTAACCTGCGTGTGATGCGTATTATCGAGGTATTGCAGGCAAGCCCCGGCTGAGATGATAGACTCCGGCATTTCTGCAATGCCAAAGCCCTTCAATGAAGTGGCCTGAAATTGCCTGCAGAGTTTATCGGTAGCATATTCTGTCTGAAAAACCCAGTCTTCGAGGTACTGGCTAAAAATCTGATCTCCGAGCAATTCATTTACAGCCTTTTGCTGGCTTTTGGGCGCAATGATCTCTGCCGGCTTAAATCCGTTTATAAGACGTTTAACCGATTCCGCTTCTGCAGTAGTTGTCATAAATTCGCCGGTGGATATATCCAGAAATGCCACACCGGCTTTATTCTGATTGAAAAACAGGCAACATAGGTAGTTATTTTGCCTTGATTCCAGTACTTTGTCGTTATAGCTGACACCGGGTGTAACCAATTCGGTGAC
>RGEC01000205.1 GCA_009918425.1 Bacteroidota bacterium | reverse complement strand
AATATGTATTACCATTATCAGGGGTCTTGGTTTCTATCACATTGTAATCCGGTGACATGATGGAAAGCAGATACGGTATCACATAGCTATATTTCTCTTTTAGAGGTACTTTACTTTCATCGAATAAGGATTTAATTGTATTTTTCTTGAATACACTTAGATTGGTGGATAATAGCGACTTGTATAGTATTTTATTCATATCTCCATACCATAAGAAATGCGAATCACTAATACCACCAATAGGATGAATGGAAAAGGTGTATTGTTTGCCCTTATCATCTGTCGCATTGATTTTATGTGTCTGTAACACTTCTTTGTTGAATTGGAGGTTATACTTCATACTTGCTTTTTGGACTTTTTGCCGGACTTGCCTTTTTAACCAAAGGACCGGTAGCCTTGCTGGTGGCAAGCGTTGTAGCTGTAACCCGCTTGTTTGCGGCCGGTAAAAATGCCTGGCCCGGGTGGGCAAATCTGGGCATTGCTTTTGTTACACTAATTACAACATTGAGCTTATGGCTGATACCGGAAACATGTAAACACGGCACATGGTTTCTTACGGAGTTCTTCCGCTATCAGGTTGTACTTTTACAGGGCCAAATTGCATGGCATAACCAACCCTGGTACTATCATTTTGTCGTGTTGTTCTTTTTGTGTGCACCGGCATCCGTGATGGCGTTTCCACATTTATTTAAAAACCCTGAAAACAGCACAGGCAATAGCTCTGTGCTGTTCAGTTATATGCGCAGCCTGTTTTGGGCTGTACTTATTATTTTCTCTATCGTTACCACCAAAATAATTCACTACAGCAGCCTATGTTGGATTCCGTTGGCTTTTATGGCAGGCTATACGCTATACACGAGCTACACCAAACGAATAACAATTTCGCGGTGGCTGAGTTTACCTGTATTCATATGCTTGATTCCTGTTGCTGCCCTGTTTAGCGTGGCCCCGTATTTACTTACTGTAGAAAACCGTGATATTCTTGAACCCTTGCTAAACAAGGATCCGTTTGCCACAAAACTGCTACTCTCAGGGAATGTATGGGGCGGCTGGGAAGGTATACCTGCCCTCATTTTTCTCTGTTTTGTTCTAATCTGGATTTTTCAGTTTGCACTTGGCATTATCAGGCATGCCATTCCGTTGTTTTGGGCTGTATTGTTGTTTTCACAGTACATATATATTGTAATTCTCCCAAAAGCAGAAAAACAATTGCAGGGAGAAATTATTGGCGTTATTAAAAAAGAATCCGCCCAAAATAAATGCATTGTAGAGTCCTGGGACTATAAAACTTTTGCTATTCTGTTTTACGGGAATACGCAACCCGGGCATTTCTTGGGAAAATGGTCAGAAACAGCGAAACAGGATTTTTCTGATGAACCAGCACCCAATTGCACTGCCAGAAAACATTGGATTGTACAGAAACCCATTTCAGTCCCGGTAAAAATAATTACGCGCTGCGACTACATACCCGATCCTGAATTTAAAAAGCGATTTGCTCAAAAATCAAATGCCGGGGCTTATGTTATTTGGGAAATAATCAACCCTTGAAAAGCTATTTGTTGAATAAATTCCGTTACTTTTGCTTTAAGCGGACAAAATGTAAGGTATGACCCCAAAAATCAAATTCATTGAAGCCGCATTTGAATTGGGCGCAGGTACTCCCGGTGCAAAACTGGGGCCTGGGGCTTTGTGTAAAGAGATTTTAAATATCAGCCCAAAAATAATGGAGGGGGCTGAAAAAGAAACGTTAATCCAGGACAACCTTATTTCTGTCTCTTCCAACAATACGCCATTTGCATTTAACATTCATTCCATTTACCAATCAGTAAACCTCCTTGCCGAATCTGTTGAAAAAGCCTTGCTGGATGGTTATTTTCCAATAGTAATAAGTGGTGACCACAGCAACGCCATAGGAACTGTTACCGGAATTGCTGATGCCAGACCAGATAAAAATATCGGCGTAATATGGGTTGATGCACATCTCGATCTACACTCTCCCTATACTACACCATCCGGCAACATGCACGGTATGGCTGTGAAGGCTTTATTACCCGACAATTTAAGCGCATATCGTAAAAACGAACTCAACCCAGAAACTACCACATTTTGGAGCAAAATTAAAAAATCAGGACATAGGGGCATCACACCGAAAATACTGCCGCAAAACATTGTTTTTATTGGCACACGGGATTTTGAGGAAGAGGAATGGTCCCTGATTGAAGGGCATAACATCCGGATATGCACTCCCGATGATATTCGCAAAAGAGGCATGAAACAAATTTTAGATGAAGCCCTTGAATATCTAAAAAATTGCGACTTACTCTACACCAGTTTTGATGTAGACTCTCTTGATCCTACTATTTCTATGGGAACAGGAACCCCATCGCCCGATGGTCTTAGCTACAGCGATGCCGAACTCGTATTCAAAACACTTTTACCACACCCAAAAACTGCGGTTTTTGAAATCAGTGAAATAAACCCTTTGCTAGATACCGATAATTCTATGCCCAAAACTATTGCTCAGCTGCTTGCAGCAGCATTGTAATTATCCAGCAACCACTTTATGGTATCCGTGTGGTCCGCGTAGTCTGACAATCCCGGCTGTTGTGCTTTTCCAAATTTCACTTTTGATTGAAATCCGGTGACAACCTGGATCTGATTTTCATACTGCATTACATATTGCTGAACATCCTCTAACGAGTCGTAAAAACTGTATCCCACCATACCAACAGGAGCATAAACATCTTCCTTTTCCTTCAGAATTACAAAACCATTATCCAGGTGTTTATCGAGATTCATGAGTAAAACCGCCCTGTGATAATGATAGTTGTTGGCGTATTTATGGTGGTGAATGAGTCCTGTATAAGGTTCCCAGGCATGAAACAGACGAACCATATCAAATCCACGTGGCAGAAGCAAATGGGTCACATTGCGGCAACCCAGCCCAAAGTATGTAAAAACATCGTCGCCAAGTGCTGTTAACTCTTCTTCTGAGGTGTTTTCGCCCACAACAGAAATACTATTTCTATGGCCACGAAGCAAATGGGGGATATTCCTGAAATAATATTCAAAATACCGACCACTGTTATTGCTTCCCGTAGCTATTGCGGCATCCAAACCTTTGAAATTATCAGAAAATTCAATCCTGTCCATCAGGTCAGGGTTTGCTGAAATCCAGCCTCCAACAATATGTTTTATAAGTACTTCATCATCAGAACTGGCTTTTATCCTAACCCTGTAGCCACAAATAATACCGCATAGCAGATCATGCAATCCTACCAGGGGGATATTGCCGGCCATGATAATGCCGAGTTTTTGTAAAGAAAAGACCTTAGGTATAGTGTATTCGCCAAGCCAATTTTCGGCATCATTTCTTAATACATCAACCCATGCATTGATACTTTTCGAAATATTAACTTGGGTGAACCAGGGATTCTTAATTTCGGCTTCGTGCTTTTTTTGCTGCCATACCTCATCTGTTTCATGTTTTTCCATGAATTCCCGAAGCGTATCCAACCACACCCGTTGTTGCATGAGGCAAAGTTACCCATTTTCAAAGGGCCAACCGAAAATCTTGCTTAAAATTGCTGCTTTGTATTCTATACCGGTACCTGTAAATTTGCCGTATGCCAAAACGTTTGTATTTTCTTTATTGTTTGT
>RGEC01000204.1 GCA_009918425.1 Bacteroidota bacterium | reverse complement strand
TATACCACAAGTTTTTAAATGTTTGCGGACAATACAAACAAGCAAAAACGAGCAAGGAACCGAAGTAGTCAAGCCGGAACAATTTCCTTTAATGTATGGAGATTGCGGAAAAGTGGTGGAAACAGTACAAAAAAGATTGATTGCCAAAGGAAAAAATATCAAAGCAGACGGAAAATTTGGTAGGCAAACTGAAAAAGCTTTAAACGAAATTTACAAAAGTACCGGCAGAGCAGAAACCGGAAAATATACCTTTAATCAGTTTGCTAACAACGTAATTTAATGTACGGTATCAATAAAGTTTGGAACAATCTTATTAACCAGAAAGCAGATTTAAAGCCAGGAGCCGGAGGACGATATGAAAAAGCGGAAGAAATAGCAAACCGCAAAAAGGAAGTAAGATTAGTTTTAGTACGAAAATGGTTTACGTCAAAGGAAACAATAGGTATTTTATACCTGGAAGAACATGTGCCTCAGATAGCTACGGTTTTCACCACCCATGCCACAGTGCTGGGCCGAAGCATAGCAGGCAATGGTTTTCCCCTGTATGAAGGACTTTCAAAGTTTGATCCTGCTCAGGAAGCCCGCAAATTCAATGTGACGGCCAAACATTCCCTGGAAATGTGCGCTGCCAAATTTGCGGATTGCTTCACTACGGTCAGTGAAATTACCTCCAAGGAAATTACTTTCTGTTTCAGGAAAAACGGCTGATGGCACGAAAAATATTACTGGATGTTGCATCGGCTATGAAAGGTAAGGCATTTGGATCCAATACATTATTGCTACTGAAAAGTGGACGTTATGAGTATCACAATAAAGGCATTGATGCCTTCATTGATGCACTTGCATTGCTGAAGGAACAGCACAGCGGCAGGGATATTGTGGCTTTTATATTTATTCCTGCAGGACAGACCGGCTTTCGAAAAGATTTGTGGAGCGCAATCAATGGTCAGGGTCAGACATTTAATGGAAATTCCTTGCTTACGCACAATCTTATGGATGCCGGCATGGATGTCATATCTGAGTCTGTTGAAAAGGCAGGACTTTTGTCAGACAAAAACGGCAACAAAGTACACGTTATTTATTCTCCCGTTTATCTTAACGGGCAGGATGGGATTTACAATCTTTCCTATTATGATTTGCTTCCCGGTTTCGATTTAACAGTTTTTCCATCCTACTACGAGCCATGGGGCTATACTCCGCAGGAAAGTGTAGCTTTTTATGTGCCAACAGTAACTACAGATAACGCAGGATTTGGCGATTTTCTCATTGGCAATATGCCGCTGAATGATATCCAGAACGGAGCGGCTGTGATTATACGCGGAGAAAGAGCTTTGAAGGATGTGAGCCTCGATATTGCAGGGATTATTTCCTCATTTGCAGCACTTACGGCCGAACAGGTTAAGATGGCAAGAGTTTCGGCACATGCTTTATCCAACAAAACGCTCTGGAAACAATTGATGCAGCAATACAAATTGGCGTACAGCATCGCAGTAAATAAAACACTCTCCCGGAAAGCGAGTTTTAGTCATGAGTCCACCGTACACAGTTTCCCCGTGGAGTCTGGCAATGGCCAACATGTTCGTGAGCCCCGCTGGCACAAGATTTTCGTTGAAACACGATTGCCCGCAGCATTCAAACCCCTGGAAGAAATTATGGATAATTTTTGGTGGACATGGCAACCCGAAGCCATTGACTTGTTCAGATATATGCAACCTGAAATCTGGGAAATAAGTGCCCATAATCCTTTTAGCATGATGGAACAGATGATTGCAGACAGGTTGGAAGAACTTGAAAACGATAAAGTATTCATGGATCGCTTAAATGCGGTTTACGGGAAATTTAGCGACTATATGTCAAAACCTTTGCAGGCTGCGCCGGAAGTCGCCTATTTGTGCTCGGAATTCGGTATTTATTCGGGTTTAGAGCAATATTCAGGTGGCCTTGGTATTCTTGCCGGTGATCTGCTGAAACAGGCATCGGATGAAGGTTATCCGCTAATTGGGGTGGGACTTTTGTATCGCTATGGCTACTTTAAACAGGAAGTTACATTGCACGGTGAACAAATAGCCGCACTTGAAGCTCAAAAATTCACCTGCCAGCCTTTACATCCGGTTTATGATAAGCAGGGCAACTGGATAAAGGTAAGCATTGCCTTGCCGGGCCGCACCTTGTATGCGCAGGTGCGCAGGGCGGATGTGGGCAGGGCGCGTCTGTTTTTACTGGATACCGATATTGCAGAGAATCGAGCTGATGATCGAAAAATTACAAGTCAGTTGTATGGTGGTGACCGAGAACTGCGCCTGAAACAGGAAATGTTGCTGGGCATAGGCGGCATACGCATGCTACAAATGTTGGAACTGTCACCGCAGATTTATCATTTCAATGAAGGGCATGTTGCTTTTGCCTCGTTGGAACGCATAAGGATGCTTATGTATGATGAAAATATGGCATTTGCCGAGGCTCTTGAGTGCGTGCGGGCTACGACGCTGTTTACCACGCATACACCTGTGCCTGCCGGTCATGAAATATTTAGCGAAGAATTGTTGCGCAGCTATCTGGGGCACTTTGCACCATTGCTTAATATCAGCTGGGAAAAACTTATGCAGCTGGGCAACTGGCCCAATCATTCGCATACGTATCACGATTTTTCCATGAGTTTGCTGGCCGCCAATACATCCATTCAAATGAATGCCGTAAGCAGAAAGCACGAATGGGTTAGCCGGCATATGTTTTCACGTCTGTGGGAAGGTTATGGTGAGGATGAACTTTTTATAGGGCATGTTACCAACGGAGTGCACGTGCCTACCTGGCTGGCCCCATCATGGCAGGAGGCAGATGTTCAGGACATGCCGTCCGAATTGCTGTGGGAAAATCACCGGAAGCTGAAAGGAGAGCTTATTGCTGAACTTAAAATGCGTTTTTATGCCGTTAAAGCGGCCGATAACCGCTACTACAAAAGATATGCAGGTTTTTTTGATAAAATTACCGAAGAAGCCTTAATTATAACCTTCGCACGCAGATTTGTGGCGTACAAGAGACCGGGACTTTTGTTCTCTGATACAGACAGATTGCTTAAAATACTCAACAAATCAGCGGTGCCTGTGGTGTTTTTGTTTGCCGGAAAAGCCCATCCCAGTGATATTGCCGGTCAAGATGAAATCAGTCATCTACTGAACCTTTCTGTAAGCCCGGAGTTCAGGGGCAAATTGTTTTTCTTGTTCAATTACGATATAGAATGGCATGAAAGCCGCCATAAATGGAGTTTTAAACCTCAGTACTTTGGATGGTTGGTGGGCCGAAGCTGAGGACCTGGAATGCGGGTGGACGATTTCTCACCACTTTTCAGAAAAAAATGGCGAAGATGAATGGGATGCCGATAGGTTGTATGAATTGCTCGAAAATCAAATAATTCCTGATTTTGTGGGTGTTTCAACCCAAAAGGATACTGAAAAATGGATTCGGAAAATGCGCAATGGGATGATAGGAGTAAGACAGCGCTTTCATGCCGGAAGGATGCTGCTGGATTATCAGCAACAATATTATGAACCGATGGCCGAACGCAGTAATCTTATACAACAAAATGTTTATGGTGATATCCGAAAACTTATTGCCTGGAAGGCGAAAGTGGAAGCAGCCTGGCCCGGATTATCTGTTTTGCAG